>DRQI01000312.1 GCA_011330545.1 Flavobacteriia bacterium | reverse complement strand
TGGGTTGTGTTTTACAGGCCAATTTGGGGCAAGCCCCCGCGAGGCAAGCTGCTATTTTTGCAGGCTTACCCGATACTGTTCCGTGTACTACGGTAAATAAAGTATGTGCTTCGGGGATGAAAGCCATTATGCAAGGCGCCCAAGCGATTACTTGTGGCGATGCTGAGATTGTTGTTGCCGGAGGAATGGAAAATATGTCATCTACCCCTCATTATTTACAAGGCCGTACCGGCCATAAATTTGGCAATATCAATCTTACCGATGGCATGCTTAAAGATGGCTTGACCAATGTATACGATAATAAACACATGGGTACTTGTGGCGATTTATGCGCTACAGAACATCATTTTTCAAGAGAAGAGCAAGATGCTTTTGCCATTGAATCATACAATCGTTCTGCAAAGGCTTGGGCCGAAGGGAAATTTGCCGATGAAGTAATTCCTGTGAGCGTACCACAACGAAAAGGAGACCCTATTTTGGTAAGCGAAGATGAAGAATATAAGAATGTGATTATGGAAAAAATTCCAAGCCTTAGGCCGGCATTTAATAAAGACGGAACCGTAACGGCAGCCAATGCTTCTACGTTAAATGACGGTGCTGCTGCCTTGGTTTTAATGAGCCGTGCCAAAGCTGATGAAATGAACTTAACACCGTTAGCCACAATAAAAGGATATGCCGATGCCGCATTAGAACCCGAATGGTTTACCATTGCACCGGCCAAAGCGGTACCAAAAGCTATTGCAAAAGCCAATGTAAGCCTAGATGCCATCGATTATTTTGAATTTAATGAAGCCTTTTCTGTAGTGGGCTTGGCAAATATCAAATTATTAGGACTGGATGCCGAGAAAGTAAATGTAAACGGCGGCGCTGTTTCTTTAGGCCATCCACTAGGTTGTTCAGGAGCACGTATTGTAGTTACATTGATACATGTATTGAAACAAAATAACGGCACTCTGGGAGCTGCAGGAATTTGTAATGGTGGCGGTGGCGCCAGCGCTATCGTAATCGAAAATAATTAATTATCAGTGAATGAATTACGGTATTTGTAATTTAAGTAATATTCCTCTTAGGGCTGAACCAAACGACAGGAGTGAACTCATTTCTCAAGTACTTTTTGGCGAATCGTTTAAAATCATAGAAACCTCAAAACAGTGGTCGAAAATTACATTGGCTTTCGATGGCTATATCGGTTGGATAGATAACAAACAGTATATTGAAACTTCAGATGCTTATTATAAAGAGCTAAGCAACGCTCCTTTGGTAGTTTCAAATGAATTGGTTGACTTTATAGAAGATATTACTACGCATGAGTTAATAGCGATTCCTTTAGGGAGCAGGCTTCCGTTTTATGCTAAAAAAACATTAAACCTCAACGGAAAAAAATTGAGGTTTGAAGGAGCCACTTCTAGAAAAATAGCGTCAAAAGAAAATATTGTAAAAACGGCCTATATGTATATAAATGCCCCTTTTTTATGGGGTGGAAAAACACCTTTCGGAATTGATTGTTCAGGGTTTACACAAATGGTTTATAAAATTAACGGCCATAAATTGCTACGGGATGCTTCTCAGCAAGCTACCCAAGGTGAAGTTTTGAGTTTTATTGAAGAATCAGAACCCGGAGATTTGGCTTTTTTTGATAATAAGGACGGAGAGATTATCCATGCGGGAATTATTTTGGCAAATAATTATATCATCCATGCCAGTGGAAAAGTACGGATTGACAGGCTCGACCAAAGTGGTATCTATAATGCTGAATTGCGTAGGCATACACATGCGTTAAGGGTCATTAAAAAAATGTTTTAAATAAAAAATCCCGATGGTTTTACCTATCGGGATTTTTTAATATTTCAATGCAATTAACTACTCTCTTGAAGCATCCCAAATAGCTTTCATTTCTTTAAATTTATCGGTCATATCTAAATTTTCATACATACTCATCAACGCCCTTACCAAGTCTAAATCTTCTTTATTATCTTTTTCTTTCTTAAGTGAACGGGCTTTTTCGTAGATGGGCAACACTTCTTTATACAATGCTTCTTGCTTTGCTTTGATAGCATCATATTTTTTAAAATTGCTTAAATTGTTGTTCATTTCTTCTACCAGTTCTCTATCTTTTTCTAATTTTAACGCACCCAAATTAATATAAGCATCAACATAATTAGGGTCTAATTCAATGGCTTTGTTATAATAATTCAAGGCTTCTTCTTTATTACCTTGTTCTTGGCTGATAACCCCTACATTAAAATATAGATTCGGATTTGTAGGGTCTTTTTCAATGGCTTCTTTCATCAATTCGGCAAACTCGTCTTTTTTTCCTAATTTTAAGAGTAAACTCGCTTCATTCATTAAAATATTAATATCATCAGGGTCTGTTTCCCTAGCTTCTTTTACCGCGGCTACAGCTTCTTCAATTTCACCTTTTTCTATTAAGACATAGGCTATATTTTTAACAATACTGGCTTTTTTAGATTCAGAAACTTCCACTTTAGGGTCTTTATATTGTTTTGTCTTAATCATCAGATCCATTTGAGTTTTAGAAGGAAAATTATCTCTTTTTCCTGTTTCTATATTCGTGGCTGAATACGTAGTGGCAATACCGGTGTATCCCAGTTCTTTTAATTTCTTAAAATATTTTAAAGCAGTGTCATAATCTTTATCTAAATATGCGGCATTGGCAGCATACTCTAAAAAGGAAGTATCTTTTTTACTCAAAGTATATGTTTGATACAAGGTCTTTTTGGCATCTGCATATTTCTTCTCTTGGTATTCTTTAATCCCTTTTTGCGACACATCTCCTACCAAAGCATTTAACAAGGGCTGGGCTTCTTTTGTATACCTGGGTTTTCCTGTTTCCTTTTCATAATCTAATAATTCTTGAAAAGACTTTGCGGCTACGTCATAGGCATTGGGGTCTAATGAAAGGTTCTTTTTACCAATATCATAATAGGTTTTCGCTTTTAAAAAGTAAAACTTAGCTTTGTATTTTGCATCTGCATTTGCCATCAGGCCTTCAGCTTTATCAACAGCTGATTTTGCTGCAGCTACATCACCGCTTTTTAGTGCTTTGTCGGCAGCTTTTAGCTCATCTTTTTGTGCATAAGTTGACAATCCTACAAATACTATTGCCAATAGCGTTATCCATTGTTTCTTGCTCGTAAAAAAGGTCTTACTGTTAAGGAGGTCGTTGTTGTTTCTTGAAAAGTTCATTTTAGTATTAATTAATTATTCTTGATTGTTTGTTGTTTCTTCGGAATCGTTATTTTCAATTTTCGTGCCATCTTCATTTTCACCTTCTGAATTGCCGTTTTCATGCATCACTTTCGCTACGGCAGCAATTGAATCATTCTCCTTGATATTTATCAAACGTACACCTTGTGTTGCCCTGCCCATAACCCGTAAATCGGCTACTGCCATACGAATGGTTACTCCTGACTTGTTAATAATCATCAAATCATCTTCATCGGTAACATTTTTAATGGCTACTAAATTACCGGTTTTTTCTGTAACATTGATAGTTTTCACCCCTTTACCTCCTCTATTGGTTATTCTATAATCTTCTAATTTAGAGCGTTTTCCAT
>DRQI01000311.1 GCA_011330545.1 Flavobacteriia bacterium | reverse complement strand
CTTGAGAAACATCTACCAAACGGCGTGTTAAATATCCTGCATCGGCAGTTTTTAATGCTGTATCGGCAAGTCCTTTACGGGCACCGTGCGTAGAGATAAAATATTCAAGAATTGACAATCCTTCTTTAAAGTTCGAAAGAATCGGGTTTTCGATAATTTCACCTCCGCCGGCTGTTGATTTTTTAGGTTTTGCCATCAAACCACGCATACCGGTTAACTGTCTAATTTGTTCTTTTGAACCCCTTGCTCCTGAATCGAGCATCATAAATACCGAGTTAAAGCCTTGTTTGTCTTCTCTAAGGCGTTTCATTGACAGCTCTGTAAGTTTATTATTGGTAGACCCCCAAATATCAATTACTTGATTGTAACGTTCTTTATTGGTCAGCATTCCCATATTATAACTCGCTGTAATGGTATCAACTTGTTCATTGGCATCGGCAATCATTTTTGTTTTTTCTTCGGGGATAATAATATCTCCTAAACTAAATGACAACCCGCCTTTAAATGCAAATTTATATCCCATTCCTTTAATGGCATCTAAAAATTCGCCTGTTGTCGGCACATCGGTTACTTTTAAAATATTGCCGATAATATCACGCAATGATTTTTTATTCAGTACTTCATTGATATAACCGGCTTTTTCGGGTACTACTTCATTAAAGAGTACTCTACCTACGGTAGTTTCAATAATTTGGTTTACCAATTCGCCTTCTTCATTAAAGTCTTTTGTACGTACTTTAATTTTAGCATTCAAATCAACTCTTTTCTCATTAAAGGCAATGGTTACTTCTTCGGGTGAATAGAATGTAATTCCTTCGCCTTTTACTTTATGGCCTTTTGTAGACTTGCGTTCTTTGGTCATATAGTACAAGCCGAGTACCATATCTTGTGAGGGTACTGTAATTGGAGAGCCGTTTGCCGGATTTAAGATACTATGTGAAGCCAACATCAATAACTGGGCTTCTAAAATGGCTTCGGGGCCTAATGGTAAATGTACTGCCATTTGGTCACCATCAAAATCGGCATTAAAAGCGGTACATACTAACGGGTGCAATTGTATTGCTTTTCCTTCAATCAGTTTCGGCTGAAATGCCTGAATACCTAAACGGTGTAAGGTAGGGGCACGGTTTAGCAATACGGGATGGCCTTTTAATACATTTTCTAAAATATCCCATACTACGGGCTCTCTTTTATCTATAATTTTTTTTGCAGATTTTACTGTTTTTACAATACCTCTTTCTATTAATTTTCTAATTATAAAAGGTTTGTACAATTCGGCTGCCATATCTTTTGGCAATCCGCATTCAAATAACTTCAATTCGGGCCCTACTACAATTACCGAACGTGCCGAATAGTCAACACGTTTTCCTAACAGGTTTTGACGAAAACGCCCTTGTTTTCCTTTTAATGAATCTGACAAAGATTTTAACGGCCTGTTAGACTCGGTTTTTACGGCTGATGATTTACGGGTATTATCAAATAGTGAATCTACTGATTCTTGTAACATCCGTTTTTCATTTCGCAATATTACTTCGGGGGCTTTGATTTCTACCAATCTTTTTAATCGATTGTTACGAATAATTACCCTTCGGTATAAATCATTTAAATCTGAGGTTGCAAAACGGCCTCCGTCTAATGGCACCAATGGCCTTAATTCTGGTGGTATTACCGGAACTACTTTCATAATCATCCATGCCGGATTGTTTTCTCTATTTTTATTTGCATCCCTGAAAGCCTCTACAACATTTAAGCGTTTTAGCGCTTCCATTTTACGTTGTTTTGACGTTTCTGTATTTGCTTTATGCCTCAATTGATATGACAACTCGTCTAAATCAATTCTTTCTAACAACTCAATTAGACATTCAGCCCCCATTTTGGCAATAAACTTGTTAGGGTCTGTATCTTCTAAGTATTGATTGTCTTGAGGTAGGGTTTCTAAAATATCCAGGTACTCTTCTTCGGTTAAGAAATCCATTTTTTGTAATGGCTCTCCTTCTGCATTTTTAGCATCTCCGGGTTGAATTACTACATAGCGTTCGTAGTAAATAATCATATCTAATTTCTTTGAGGGTAACCCTAATAGGTATCCCATCTTATTTGGCAATGACCTAAAATACCAAATATGTGCCACCGGCACTACTAAATTAATATGCCCTACTCTATCCCTTCTTACTTTTTTCTCGGTAACTTCTACGCCACAACGGTCACAAATAATACCTTTATAACGTATTCTTTTGTACTTGCCGCAAGCACATTCAAAGTCTTTAATCGGGCCAAAAATACGCTCGCAAAACAGCCCGTCTCTTTCGGGTTTGTGTGTACGATAATTTATGGTTTCGGGTTTTAAAACTTCACCCCTAGATTTTTCTAGGATGGATTCGGGCGATGCCAAACCAATTGAAATTTTATTGAATTTTTTTACAGTGTATTTATCTCTTTGTTTTGCCATGATTTTCTATGCAATCAATTAAAATGTAAAAATATTGTGTAAAAGCAGTGAGGATAACACCTCACCACTTTTTTTATTCTTCTAATCTAACGTCTAAGCCAAGCCCTTTTAACTCGTGCATCAATACGTTAAATGATTCTGGTAATCCGGGTTCCGGCATCGGTTCGCCTTTTACGATAGACTCGTATGTTTTGGCCCTACCTAATACATCATCAGATTTTACGGTTAAGATTTCTCTTAGGGTACTTGAGGCTCCGTAGGCTTCTAATGCCCAAACTTCCATCTCACCAAAACGCTGGCCACCAAATTGTGCTTTACCACCAAGGGGTTGTTGTGTTATTAATGAGTATGGGCCTATTGACCGTGCGTGCATTTTATCTTCAATCATGTGGCCTAGTTTAATCATATAGATTACCCCAACGGTTGCCGGTTGGTCAAAGCGTTCGCCGGTACCGCCATCGTATAAATAGGTATGTCCGAATTCAGGGACTCCCGCTTTATGGGTCAACTCGGTAATTTCTTCAATAGTGGCTCCGTCAAAAATCGGAGTAGCATATTTTTGGCCTAAATTTTGGCCTGCCCAACCCAATACGGTTTCATAAATCTGTCCGATATTCATACGCGATGGTACGCCTAACGGATTTAAAACGATATCTACAGGAGTTCCGTCTTCTAAGAAAGGCATATCTTCTTGACGTACAATACGTGCTACAATACCTTTATTACCATGACGGCCTGCCATTTTATCACCTACTTTTAACTTACGCTTTTTAGCGATATAAATTTTGGCTAATTTTACAATACCTGCTGGCAATTCATCTCCTACGGTAATAGAAAATTTCTCTCTACGCAACGAGCCTTGTAAATCATTAACTTTGATTTTATAGTTATGTATTAGCTCATTTACCAATTTGTTGATTTTTTTATCGGTAGTCCAAACACCTTTGGTAAGATGCTCAAAATCATTGACAGCATTCAACATTTTTAAGGTGAATTTTTTGCCTTTTGGGAATATTTCTTCACCTAAATCATTGAGTACGCCTTGTGATGTTTTACCATTAATCAATGCAAATAATTTTTCGACTAATTTCCCCTTTAGGGTATCAAATTTTATAGTAAAATCAGCTTCTAACCTTGCAATATTCTCTTTGTCTTGACTTCTTTTTGCTTTGTCTTTAACAGTTCTTTGGAACAATTTTTTATCAATTACCACCCCTTTTAATGAAGGTGAGGCTTTTAAAGAAGCATCTTTTACATCACCGGCATTATCGCCAAAAATAGCTCTTAATAATTTTTCTTCGGGCGTTGGGTCAGATTCTCCTTTGGGTGTGATCTTACCGATTAAAATGTCGCCCGGTTTTATTTCTGCCCCAACGCGAATCATTCCGTTTTCATCCAAATCTTTGGTAGCTTCTTCGCTAACATTCGGAATGTCATTGGTCAATTCTTCGGTACCTAATTTGGTATCCCTAACGTCTAATGAATATTCGTCAATATGGATAGAGGTAAAAATATCTTCGCGTACTACTTTTTCAGAAATTACGATGGCATCCTCAAAGTTATACCCTTTCCAAGGCATAAAGGCTACTTTCATATTTCTTCCTAAGGCCAATTCGCCTTTTTCGGTGGCATATCCTTCACAAAGTACTTGTCCTTTAGTAACTTTATCTCCTTTTTTCACAATTGGATGTAAGTTGATAGAAGTACCTTGGTTTGTTTTTCTAAACTTTATAAGGTTATAGGTTTTAGCATCTTCATCAAAACTGACCAATCTTTCTTCTTCTGTCCTTTCATAGATAATGGTAATCTTGTCAGAATCTACATAATCTACCACGCCATTTCCTTCTGCATTGATTAAGATTCTAGAATCTGTTGCCACCCTACGTTCTAATCCGGTACCTACTATTGGAGCTTCGGGCCTCATCAATGGCACTGCTTGGCGCATCATATTTGAGCCCATCAAAGCACGGTTGGCATCATCGTGTTCTAGGAACGGAATCAACGAAGCCGAAATTGAAGAAATTTGATTTGGAGACACATCCATATAATCAACTTCTTGTGGTGTTACCAACGGAAAATCACCTTCTTCACGGGCAACTACTTTTTCTAGGATGATATTTCCTTTATCATCTAAATCTAGATTTGATTGTGCAATTTTCTTTTCTTCTTCTTCTTCTGCACTTAAGTAAACAGGTTCTTTATCGGTTTCTACTCTACCATTAACCACTTCCCTGTATGGGGTTTCAATAAATCCTAAGTTATTTACTTTGGCATAAACTGCCAATGAAGAAATCAACCCGATATTAGGGCCTTCTGGTGTTTCAATCGGACATAAGCGCCCATAATGTGTAAAGTGTACATCACGCACTTCAAAGCCTGCCCTTTCTCGTGACAGTCCTCCGGGGCCTAATGCTGACAACCTTCTTTTGTGTGTAATCTCTGCTAATGGATTGGTTTGATCCATAAATTGAGATAATTGATTGGTTCCGAAAAAAGAGTTAATCACAGAAGACAATGTCTTCGCGTTGATTAAATCTATCGGTGTAAACACTTCGTTATCACGTACATTCATACGTTCGCGAATGGTACGGGCCATACGAGAAAGGCCTACGCCAAATTGCGATGCCAACTGTTCTCCTACGGTACGTACACGACGGTTTGACAAGTGGTCAATATCATCAACCTCGGCTTTTGAGTTTACCAATTTTATCAAATTTTTGATAATGGTAATGATATCAATTTTTGTCAATACTTTTTGATCGATATCAATATCGAGTTCTAATTTTTTATTCATTCTATAACGTCCAACTTCTCCAAGGTTGTAACGTTGTTCTGAAAAGAATAATTTATGGATAATACCTTTGGCCGTTTCATAATCCGGCGGTTCGGCATTACGCAATTGACGGTAAATATGTTCTACGGCTTCTTTTTCTGAATTGGTAGGGTCTTTTTGCAGGGTATTATGTATGATGGCATAATCGCCTAACTCGTGATCTTCTTTATGTAATAAAATGGTTTTTGTATCTGATTCTAAGATTTCATCAATGTGTTCTTTTTCAAGGATAGTATCTCTATCTAATACAATTTCATTACGTTCTATAGAAACCACTTCTCCGGTATCTTCATCAACAAAATCTTCATGCCATGTTTTCAATACCCTAGCTGCCAATTTACGGCCTAATACTTTTTTAAGTCCGGTTTTAGAAACCCTCACTTCATCGGCGAGGTCGAAAATTTCTAGAATATCTTTATCGCGTTCAAAACCGATGGCTCGGAACAATGTAGTAACCGGTAATTTTTTCTTTCTATCAATATAAGCATACATTACTTGATTGATGTCGGTTGCAAATTCTATCCATGAGCCTTTAAAAGGAATGACTCTTGCAGAGTACAATTTGGTACCATTTGCATGGAATGATTGCCCGAAGAATACACCCGGCGAACGGTGCAATTGTGATACTACTACCCTTTCGGCACCGTTGATAACAAAGGTACCACTATGGGTCATATAAGGAATTGTACCTAAGTAAACATCTTGCACAATGGTTTCAAAATCTTCGTGCTCAGGATCGGTACAATATAATTTTAATCTCGCTTTTAAAGGGACACTATGTGTCAATCCCCTTTCAATACATTCTTGGATAGAATATCTCGGCGGATCAACAAAATAATCTAAGAACTCTAAAACAAATTGATTTCTAGTATCTGTAATTGGAAAATTATCAGAGAAAGTTTTAAATAAACCTTCGTCACTTCTTTCATCTGCTTTTGTTTCTAATTGAAAAAAATCTTGGAATGATTTTACTTGAATATCTAAGAAATCGGGATAATCAGTAACCAATTTAGCGGATGCGAAGCTTATTCTTTCGGTACTTTTATTTGTTAACAATGGAGAAAAATTTTAATTAAAAACCTACTAATTTTTATAAGAACTATATTATACACAAAATGGTTTAGGTCAATTTGAACATCTCTATTCAAAAGACCTAAACCTCAATTGTCTTTATCCCAATCTCAACGGCAAAACCGATAGTATAGATTGGGATAGAATTTTATTTAAGCTCAACTTCTGCGCCAGCTTCTTCTAATGATTTTTTAAGACCTTCAGCTTCGTCTTTAGCCACGCCTTCTTTAATGGGTGAAGGGGCGTTATCAACTAGTCCTTTAGCATCTTTAAGGCCTAAGCCTGTTAGTTCTTTTACTAGTTTTACTACTGCCAATTTAGAAGCTCCGGCAGCTTTGAGAATTACATCAAATTCTGTTTGCTCTTCTCCGGCGGCTTCTCCACCTCCGGCTGCTGGGCCGGCAACTGCAACAGCTGCTGCTGCTGGTTCTATGCCATATTCATTTTTTAAAATGTCTGCCAATTCGTTAACTTCTTTTACTGTTAAATTAACTAATTGTTCTGCGAAATCTTTTAATTCTGCCATTTTACGTTTGTTTTTAATTTTTTATTATTAGTTATGTGTGTACTGTTTATTTTTCTGATAAGGTTTTCAAAATTCCTGATAATTTACTACCGCCTGACTGCAATGCTGAAATTACATTTTTAGCCGGTGACTGTAACAATCCGATGATATCTCCTATCAATTCTTCTTTAGATTTGATATTGACAAGCATTTCTAATTGGTCATCGCCAATATAAATAGCTTCTTCAATATAAGCTCCTTTTAATACGGGTTTATCAGATTTTCTACGGAATTCTTTGATAACTTTTGCCGGAGCATTACTTGTTTCAGAAACTAGTAAGGAAGTATTTCCTTTTAACGTTTCGGGTAATTCTCCAAAGTCTTTATCAGATTTTTCCATCGCTTTTGAAAGCAATGTATTTTTAACAACTGCCAATCTAACGTTTGCTTTAAAACAAGCTCTACGTAAATTAGAAGTACTCAATGCATCTAACCCTGATATATCTGCAAGATATATGGTACTATTCTCAGCTAATTGGCTTGTTAAATCGTCTATTACTTGTGATTTTTGTTCTCTAGTCATAATTTTCTAAACTTTTTAACGTGCTTATACCACTGATTTTTCATCTACTGCTATGCTAGGACTCATTGTACTAGACATGTAGATACTTTTGATATAGGTACCTTTTGCTGTAGTGGGTTTTAACTTAATGATTGTATGTAACAATTCACTAGCATTTCCTGCAATTTTATCGGCGTCAAAAGATGCTTTGCCGATAGCTGCATGGATGATTCCGGTTTTATCAACTTTAAAATCAATTTTACCGCCTTTTACATCTTTAACAGCTTTTGCAACATCCATAGTTACTGTACCGGTTTTAGGGTTAGGCATCAAGCCACGAGGCCCTAAAATTCTACCTAAAGGCCCTAATTTACCCATTACACTAGGCATGGTTACAATAACATCAACGTCTGTCCATCCTCCTTTAATTTTTTGAAGGTATTCGTCTAACCCCACATAATCAGCACCTGCTTCTTTTGCATCTGCTTCTTTATCGGGAGTTACCAATGCTAAAACTTTCACATCTTTACCGGTTCCGTGGGGCAATGTTACCACGCCACGAACCATTTGATTTGCTTTTCTAGGGTCTACCCCTAAACGAACAGCAAGATCTACAGATGCATCGAACTTTACATTAGTTATTTCTTTCACTAAAGCCGAAGCTTCTTTTAGAGGGTAAACTCTATTTTTATCGACTTTAGCGATTGCTTCTTTTTGCTTTTTAGTTAATTTTGCCATTTTGTATAAAATTGTAAAGTTTAAGCAGGAGCGTTTCCTTTTACTTTTAATCCCATTGAACGTGCAGTACCGGCAATCATTTTCATTGCAGATTCAACTTTGAATGCATTTAGGTCTACCATTTTATCTTCTGCAATGGTTCTTATCTGATCCCAAGTTACGGTAGCTACTTTTCTTCTATTAGGTTCGCCTGAACCTTTTTTTATCTTAGCAGCTTCTAATAATTGCACGGCAGCCGGCGGGGTTTTTACAACAAAATCAAATGATTTGTCTTTATATACTGTGATAGCAACGGGTAATACTTTACCTTGTTTATCTTGAGTTCTTGCATTAAATTGCTTACAGAACTCCATTATATTCACTCCGGCAGCACCTAAAGCAGGCCCAACAGGCGGTGAAGGGTTTGCTGCACCTCCACGAACTTGTAATTTTACAACCTTACTAACTTCTTTTGCCATTTTTTAAACTTTAAATTAGAACATACATATGTTGGAAGCAATATGTATCTTCTTAAATATGTAACATTTATGATATTTTTTCAACTTGCATATAGCTCAATTCTAAAGGTGTTTTTCTACCAAAGATTTTTACCATCACTTCAAGTTTACGTTTTTCTTCGTTTATTTTTTCTATTGTTCCGTCAAAACCGTTAAAAGGTCCATCTACCACTTTTACGGTTTCGCCTAAAATATACGGTATAACAACATTTTCATTTTGAATCGCCAATTCGTCTACTTTTCCTAACATTCTATTCACTTCTGACTTTCTTAGCGGAACCGGATCACCACCTTTTACTTCTCCTAAAAAACCTATAACTCCGGTAACTGATTTTATAACGTGAGGTAGCTCACCAACCAAATCGGCTTCAATCATAATATATCCCGGAAAATAAACTTTTTCTTTATTGATTTTTTTTCCGTTACGTATTTGTATTACTTTTTCGGTAGGTACCAATACTTGGTCTACATAATCTGAAAGTCCCAAACGGGCCACTTCATTTTCTATATAGGTCTTTACTTTATTTTCTTGACCTCCAATTGCCCGCACAACATACCACTTTTTCTTTCCGGAATCAGCCATAATTTTTTAATTAAAAAGTTTAAAATACTGTGCTAATCCAAATTGAAAAGCTTTGTCTACCAGAAAAATTGCGATTGCAAAAAGTACAGTAAACAGTGCTACTACCACTGTAGATTTTTGAGCTTCAGGAAATGGCATCCAAGTAACTTTATGATTGAGTTCCTTAAATGATTCTTTAATATATGTAACAACACTCATTGTATTTTGTTTTTGCACACTTCGACTACGCTTAGTGTAAACTTATAGAGAGATTTCTTTGTAAAACCTTCAATTACTATCTAAGACACCCTACTTTTTGTGTCTCGGAAATGCTCAGGATAAACTTTTCGCCTCACACATTTCTTTCTATCTGCACGGGTGGAGAGGCTCGAACTCCCGACACCCGGTTTTGGAGACCGGTGCTCTACCAACTGAGCTACACCCGTATAGAATATATGGTGCTCCTTAAATTGTAAGAAGCACCAGATATAAATCATCAATCTACAATTACCAACGTAATTGGTTTTATAGTATCTCAGTTACCTGACCGGCACCTACTGTCCTACCTCCTTCACGGATAGCAAAACGCAATCCAACATTCATTGCAATGGGTTGGTGTAAATCAACTGTAATTGTCAAGTTATCACCGGGCATTACCATTTCAACACCATCAGGTAAATGAATAGTTCCTGTTACATCAGTTGTTCTAACATAAAACTGAGGGCGGTAATTATTATGGAACGGCGTATGACGGCCACCTTCTTCTTTTTTAAGGATATAAACTTCAGCTTTGAATTTATCATGAGGAGTAACAGAACCCGGTTTACAGATTACCATACCTCTTTTGATTTGATTTTTATCGATACCTCTTAATAAGATACCAACATTATCACCAGCTTCACCTCTATCTAATATTTTACGAAACATTTCAACTCCGGTAATGGTAGATGTTAATTTTTCAGCACCCATACCAATGATATCAACAGGATCTCCTGTATTGGCAACACCTGTTTCGATACGTCCTGTAGCTACTGTACCACGTCCTGTAATAGAAAATACATCTTCAACAGGCATTAAGAAATCTTTATCAACATCACGTTTTGGCAATTCAATCCAAGTATCAACAGCTTCCATCAATTCCATTACAGAATTTTCCCATTTTTCCTCACCATTCAAAGCTCCTAGTGCAGAACCTGCAATTACGGGGCCGTTATCGCCGTCATATTCATAGAAAGAAAGTAACTCTCTAATTTCCATTTCTACTAATTCTAACAATTCTTCATCATCAACCATATCTACTTTATTCATAAATACAACAATTCTAGGAATTCCTACTTGGCGTCCTAAAAGGATGTGTTCACGCGTTTGAGGCATTGGGCCATCAGTAGCAGCAACTACTAAGATAGCACCATCCATTTGAGCAGCACCAGTTACCATATTCTTAACGTAATCGGCGTGACCAGGACAATCAACGTGCGCATAGTGACGATTTTCTGTTGCGTATTCAACATGTGCCGTATTAATTGTAATTCCTCTTTCTTTTTCCTCCGGTGCATTATCGATTTGGTCAAAATCTTTAATTTCAGAAAGACCTTTCTTTGCTAACACAGTTGTAATAGCAGCAGTTAATGTCGTTTTTCCGTGATCTACGTGACCAATAGTACCAATATTTAAATGTGGTTTGGAGCGGTCAAAATGTTCTTTTGCCATGATTATTAATTTTTAATTCTTAGTTATATATTAATGTTAAATTCTATTTTTTTAAGCTACAACAATCCTGAAATTTCAGAAAATTG
>DRQI01000310.1 GCA_011330545.1 Flavobacteriia bacterium | reverse complement strand
GAGATAATCCCAATAGCCATCAAGACTTTAACAGGAAAATAAAATTAGTTTGTCGACCCTTTAATCATTAGGTATAATACCCATAAAAACACAAATGAATTATTTAAAAACAGTTGTACTCATTGTGGCATTTGGTTTCGTAGCATGCCGGCAAGACCACTCACAGAGCCCGGCAGAAGAATTGCATGAAATCATTGAGGCTTATCAGCAACACAAAGGATATGATAAAGAAAAATATCCACTAGGCTTATTTACCAAAACCTATTATCAATCAGAAGCCGAATTTGCAGCTACTATCCTTAAAAAACTCTCAACAATCAATAAAGGCAACCTTGATGAAACCGATAAAATATCTTTAGAACTATTACAGTTTACCTTACAAGACAACATTGACTTTTACACCTTTGAAAGGTATTTGAACCCGTTACTTTCAGATACAGGCTTCCATACAAATTTAACGTATATAGTCAGGCCATTTACAAATTACAAACAAATAAAAACCTATCTCAATAAGTTACGTGCCATTCCGGAATTTGTAGGCCAGCACCTCAAAAATTTAAGGGAAGGCTTGCAAAAAGGGGTTTCACAACCCAAGGTAATTTTTAACGGATACGAAGCTACCTATAATACCCATATTGTAGATAATTACCAAGATTCTTATTATTATTCGCCCTTTAAAAAGTTACCAAAAACTTTGACTTTGGCACAAAAAGATTCGGTATTGACAGCAGCAAAAATTGCCATTGAAACAGATGTGATTCCTCAATTCAAACGCATAAAAACATTTTTTGAAACAGAATATTTGCCTAAGACAAGAACAACACTGGGAGTTTCTGAAATCCCCAACGGAAAAGCCTACTATCAGAATAGGATTAATTTTTATACAACAAGTACGCAGTATTCTGCCGAGGATATCCATCAAATAGGCCTATCGGAAGTTGCCCGTATAAAAACTGAAATGCAACAAATTATCGACGCGTTAGGGTTCAAAGGAAGTTTTGCCGATTTCTTACAATTCTTACGTACAGATGAGCAGTTTTATGCCAAAACACCTAGAGAATTATTGATGTTGGCCAGAGATATTGCTAAAAGGGCAGATGCCCAATTACCGCGTTTTTTTAAAACCTTGCCGAGAAAACCCTACGGAGTAGCACCCGTACCCGATGCCATTGCGCCTAAGTATACAACAGGACGTTATATCGGTACCACTAAAAATAGTACCGACCCGGGCTATTACTGGGTTAATACCTATAATTTAAAAAGTAGGACCTTGTATACTTTGCCGGCGTTGACGGTTCATGAAGCCGTACCCGGCCATCATTTACAAGGAAGTTTAAACAATGAATTAGGCGATAGCATACCGCAGTTTAGAAAAGATTTATACTTGTCTGCCTATGGAGAAGGCTGGGGGCTGTACTGTGAGTTTCTAGCCGAAGAAATGGGAATGTACACCACTCCTTATGAACGTTTTGGTAAACTAACGTATGAAATGTGGCGTGCCTGCCGGTTAGTGGTTGATACCGGAATTCATGCCAAAGGGTGGACAAGGCAACAGGCAATTGACTATATGGCTTCCAATACGGCACTTTCATTACACGAAATCAATACCGAAACCGACCGGTATATCTCTTGGCCCGGACAAGCCTTATCTTATAAAATAGGAGAGTTAAAAATTAGGGAATTGCGAAAAAAAGCAGAAAAAGAACTAGGCGATAGCTTTAATATTAGAGAATTTCACGAAGTTATTCTCGAACAAGGCACCGTTACCTTAGCCATTTTAGAAGATAGAATCAATACATATATAAATAATACCCAATGAGTAAAGAAATTATAATTATTGGTGGCGGAATCATAGGGTTGAGTACCGCATATTACTTGCAAAAAGAAGGGTGTAAAGTTACTGTTGTTGACCAAACCGATATTTCTGAAGGCGCCTCTTTTGTCAATGCAGGATATATTTCGCCTAGCCATATCATTCCGTTGGCCGCTCCGGGCATGATTACTACCGGACTCAAAATGATGTTCAATTCGGCTAGTCCGTTTTATGTAAAACCCCGTTTTGATTCTGATTTTTTAAAATGGTCATTGGCCTTTAAAAAATCATCAACAGAATCTAAAGTAGCCAAAGCAATTCCGGTAATTAAAGAGATTAATTTGTTGAGTAAAGAATTGTATACTGATATTTATAACAATGACGAGTTTGATTTTCAATTTGAAAGAAAAGGACTGTTGATGTATTATCAAACCGAAAAAGCCGGCGAAAAAGAAATGAAAACCGCCAAACGTGCTGCCGAAGTAGGGTTAGAAACCGAACTATTGAGCTTAGAAGAAATTAAAAAAATCGAACCCAACGTAAATTTGAATGTCAAAGGTGCCATATATTATAAATGTGATGCACACATGACCCCCGGAGAGTTTATGAGTCAAATGACAACATATCTTAAAGGGCAAAACGTTATTTTTTATACCAATGAACGCGTTGTAGATATGACGGTTCAAGCCGATAAAGTGGCCACAGTGCTTACCGATAAACGTAAAATTTCTGCCGATGAAGTGGTTATCGCTGCCGGAAGTTGGAGTCCGTTATTGGCAAAAAAAATAGGAATTACATTACTCGTTCAAGCCGGAAAAGGATACCGTATTAATGTAAAAAGGCCTACCGGAATTACCATTCCGTCACTTTTGATGGAAGCAAAAGTTGGCGTAACACCGATGAACGGATTTACACGTTTTGCCGGAACCATGGAGTTGGCCGGCATCAATCATAAGATAAACCCGGTACGCGTAAAAGCCATTGCCAATGCCGCAGAAAACTATTTTAACAGATTGAAAATTGAACCGTCAGAGATCAATGATGCCGCTTGTGGATTAAGGCCCGTATCACCTGACGGATTGCCATATATAGGAAGGGTGGGCACCTACAAAAATCTCAGTATTGCCACCGGCCATGCTATGATGGGTTGGAGCCTCGGGCCGGCTACCGGAAAATTGATTGCAGAAATTCTAACCGGCAGAAAAACTTCGATGGATACTACACCTTTCAATCCGAAAAGGAAATTTTAATAAAATTTCAAATCTTTAGATTTTCTTTAGATTCTATTCGTATGTTTATAATCGTATAAAAGGAGTTAGATATTTAATTATCTAAAAATCAGTGTTTTAATTGAATAAGAATAAAACACTACCCAGAAACCATGAATTTTAAAATTACCTAGTTTCGCTATTGATTTTAAAATTATTGATTTCTAGTTTTGGAGATGATAGTTGAAAGTTTAAAAACCGATAGCTTATTTTATACACTTAAAGAAAAGTATAAATACAATTGTTCTTTGAGTATTGTATAACAATAAAGAGGATTAAAAAGACGTTTTAATTCAGTATTTTCGAAATAGTCAACCTCAAAGTGATAAAATTTATTAAAATTAAATTACTTATAATTAACTGTTTAAAAATTATCAGATAAAAATAATTTTATAAACAGGGGGAGTTTTTACTGATAAGTTGTTTTTATAATGAATCGCTAATAAATTATAAATTAAGAATTATGGATAGCACATTTAAAATAGGAGAAATAGTAGTTTGCATTAATGATAAAAGAAGGTGGTTTCGATTAGGAGGCCTAAAAAAGAATGAAATGTATACTGTTGTTGGTTTTAATTCTTATGATGGTGGGTTGATATTAAAAGAAGTAAAGAGCCCTAGAAGCGGCCAACATGCATACAGGGCAGATAGGTTTAGGAAAGTAGACTATAATTTTGCTGAGAAAGTGGTAGCGAAAGTACAACAACCAAAACCCGAAGAAGAATATGATTTGGTTGCTAAAGAAATAGAATTAAGTATGTTAAATTAAGGAATAAATATACAAATAGTTATAAACGAGGCCTTGGATACTGTTATCCAAGGCCTCGTTTTTTTGTAAATTTAGCTAGCGTTTTATTGGTTTTACAGACAAAGAAACCATGGGTTTTTTTGAACCTGATTGAGTGGTAGAAATGTTAATCTTGTCATTTTTCTTGAGCAATTCGATGGCTCTGTCAGATGTTATTTTTTTATTTTCAAAATAAAAGACAGCACCTTTTTTGGCCATTTCAATAATATGGTCTAAAGGTGAAATGGGTGGTGGAGGTGGTTCAGGAGTTATGAACTTACCGTTTTTATCTACTTCATTACCGTAGTTATCATAATACGTAACAATACCTTTTTTAGTATTGTAATAATACGTTTTGCCTTGAATGAGTAAACTTCCCGTTTTTTGGCTTGATACCTTCTTAGGGTTCTTTGTATGAGGTTCTTCACTTTCAGGCACGTCTTCGGGCGCAGGAGGCTGAACTACATCAGCATTTTCAACAGTGGGTACCGTTGGAGTTGAAGGCGCAGCCGGTGCCAACGAAACCGGTGGCGGTGGCGGGAACTCAGGAAAAGGTTCTACTCTTTCTTTTTGTGCCGGAGACAGTAAACGGTACAAATACTCTAAACGGTTGAAATCTTTTAATTTTACAATTCTGCGTTCTTTAGGCTGTGCGTTGTATTTTTTGGCCAGTGTATTGTATTCTGCCAGTTGTTTAGGGGTTGCCTTTTGTTGCCTTGTCGGTACTGCTACGTATGAAATATGAATATTAGGAACGCCATAATTGCGCAATGCAATTTTTGTATCGATGACGAGCCCCATTGGGGTAGATGGCTCAACATATATTTTGGCAAAAACCTTTTTTTTGCGTTGCTCAAATGATAGTGTTGCATTTATCTGTTGCAAGCTGTTTTCTAAATCTTTTTGCTCAACAGGTTTATCGTTTAAGAGCATTTTTCCATTAGCATCAATATGTATAATGACATCTTCTGTTCTTGATAATTTTTCACCTGACAAAAATAGGATAGTACCCTTACTCAAGGGCTGAATGCCATTTTGATACAATTCACGGTATTTATTTTTTGAATATAAATCAACTTGAAAATAATGTTTTCCATAATTCTTAGCATTTTTGGCTAACGGACTTACATAAAACAAATCAAAGTCAGTAGGACTGTATTTTCTTAGTTGGCTATTTTTAATTCTTTTATCGTCTATCCAAATACCATATATTTTTGTATTTGCCCAATTGCGTAAAAGTTTTTGAGAAGGCGATTTCTTTTTGGGGACTTTAGGAACCCACAAACGCTGCTTTTCGGATTTAGATAGTTCAGAAAAAGTTTTGGTAGTGACACTTTTGTTATTTTTATCAGTAAACTCAAAAGTTACATTCTGGTAATAACGGGCTTTTTCTGTGTTGAGGTAATCAGTCTTTGCGTTGTTGGCCTCTTCTAATGAAATGGTAATGTCACTTTTCTTATTTTGAATAGTATCTTTATTGTTGTTTTCTTTTTGAACAATATCCCTATTGCTAAACCCATAAATTAAAACAGATAACAAAGGCAATAGAAGAAGGCTTCGTAACCAAATGGCATTTTTGGATGTTTGTGTTTTCATAAGTGTAAATCTTTTTTTTAAAGGAGCATAATTAATGGCATTAGACAATTGATGCATCGGCAGCGAAGAAGAAAAAGTGAGCAATATTTGTTGATATCTGATGGGGTTAATTCCGTTTTTCAATACGGCCTTATCTGCTAAAAATTCATGGTTTAGTTTGATAGATTTTTTGATAAAGTAACACAACGGATGAAACCAAAAGACAATTTGTAATACTTCTATAAACAAGATATCTAAGGTATGTTTTTGCCGTGCGTGGGCTTGTTCGTGCAATAACACTTCGTTGGGTATTAATTGCGCTTCAAACTTTTGCCGGTTTAAAAAGATGTAGTTTAAAAAGGTATGTGGTATTACAAAATTTGGTACCAATACATGAAGATACTTCTCTGTTTTAACAATAGTGCATTGTTTAATTTTAAGGTAAATACCTCTTATATTTTTGACAAATCGGATACCAAATAAAAGTACGCCTAATCCGTAAATTACAGATAAAATGATAAGTATATAATTTAATTTTTTGGGGCTACCTACCGCAGTATTTTCAAAAGGTGTTTGGATGGCCTTTTGTGATATGGGCGAATTTATAAATGTGGTAAAATTTTCAGGTTCAATATATTGCGTAAAGGTAATCAACGGAATTATCAATGCGGCCACTATTGATAGCAAAAGATAAAACCGTTTTAATTGATGTATGTTTTCGCTTTCTAAGAAAAAGGTATAGAAAGAAAATAGAATCAACAAAATAGCCGTAAATTTCAGGAGGTAGGGTATCATGATTTCTTTTGTTGAATTTGTTCGTCAATAATAGCACGCAGTTCTTTTAACTCTTTTTCGGTCAAATGGGTCTCTTTGGTAAAAAAAGAGGCAAATTGCGCAGAACTGTTGTTGAAAAATTTTTTAATAAGCCTGTTTACATGATTGGAGAAGTAGTCGTTTTTAGAAATTAAAGGATAGTATTCTCGCGATTTTCCGATAAGGGTATAGCCTACAAAACCTTTGTCAGTCATACGCTTTAATAAGGTGGCGATGGTTGTTATGGCCGGTTTTGGGTTAGGGTATTGTTCTAATAAATCTTTTAAGAGTCCTTTTTTTAATTCCCAAATAAGGTTCATTAATTCTTCTTCTGCTTTTGATAATTTCATCTGTTACTATTTTATTCTACAAACATAGAATAAATATTTTACTTCTACAAATGTAGAATATAAAAAATTTGTAATTGGCTGCGAAACACTTACTTTTGCCAACATAAATAATTATAGATAATGAGTGTCAAAAAAGAATTGTTAGCGCGTAGCGGGTCAACATGCGAATTGTGTGGTGCTGCTGAAAATTTAAATGTGTATGAAGTACCACCTGTTTCTACCGGAGGGATAGACGGCAGCTTGTTGGCTTGTACTACCTGTATTTCGCAAATTGAAAATCCCGATACAACTGATGTTAATCATTGGCGCTGTCTTAACGATAGTATGTGGAGCGAGTTTAAGCCGGTACAGGTAGTAGCTTGGCGTATGCTTTCTCGCTTACGCGCAGAGGGCTGGCCCCAAGATTTACTCGACATGATGTATTTGGATGATGAAACCTTACAATGGGCACAAGCTACCGGAGAAGGGCTTGACGAAAGTGAAAAAATAATCCATAGAGACGTCAATGGTGCGATATTAAAGGCCGGAGATAGTGTGGTTTTAATCAAAGATTTAAAAGTAAAAGGTTCTAGTATGGTGGCCAAACAAGGCTCGGCAGTACGCAGAATTACCTTAGACCCTGAAAATGCCGAATATATTGAAGGCAAGGTTGACGGACAACATATCGTCATTATTACCAAATACGTAAAGAAAATAAATTGATTTAAGCTTGCCGTTAGGTTAAAAGTTAGCAGCAATCAATGTTACACTAACCCAAGATATCACTCTGTTTTTTAAAAAAAATATCAGATTGCAGTTTCAATAAATCTTTGGCCTTTTGTTTTTTATAGGTGTATACTTCTTCATCTTCGGTAACGTCGTAATATACCTTTTCATTCAAAGCCATATCGGTAGTTAACATAGCGGCACGTTGGTTTTTTTGTTGGCTTACCCAAACCGCCAAAGCATCTTCTTGCGCTTCAAATTTTAAGTCGTATGCTCCTTTTGGAGCCATAATTTTTGCCAATACCGGTGCGGTTTCAATAGCTACAAAAAGAAGGAAAATGAAAAATGACGGAAACCAAGAAAGTTTTCCTAAAGCATTCATTCTAGCCATCAATCCGTCAAATCCGTCAATGATAGGTTGGCTACTGCTAACTTGGGTTTCTTGTTGGTTGCGAAGTTGTGCTACTAAGGTTTCTTTTTCAGAAATTTTAACTTTGTTATTTTCTTTTAACTGCTGCAACTCTTGAAGTAAAGCATCGTGTTTTTGGCGTTTCTCTTTGTATACCGGGCCTTTGCCTATCAATAATGTCCCTTTTCTTCCTTCCGCTTCAGCGATATAGGTTTCATATAAATCATTGACTTCTTTTTCTTTGGCGGTAACATCATTTTTCAACGCTTGAATCTCAGATTGGATTCTATCTATTTCGGGAGTAAATTGCTGGGCAATTTGTTGTTGATTTTGAACCGTCATAGCATTTTTTTGTGTTAACAATACTTGATTGATTTCCTTTTCGAAAATTTTCATTTCTAGAGGTTTAGAAATTACTACGGCAATAATAACGGCCAATACTATTCTGGGGGATGCTTGTATGAGTTCTTTCCAAAAACTGTTACGTTTTTTAATGGTTGAAACAATAAATCGGTCTAAATTAAAAATGAGCAATCCCCATATTAATCCAAAAGCAATAGAAGTATATAGATTATCAAATACGGTATACAAGGCATACGAGCTTGATATAAATGCCATTACAGCAGTAAAGAAAATCGTACCGCCAATTCCGGCATATTTTATTTGTTCAGATTTTGGACTGTTATTTAATAGGTCGGGGTCTGCGCCTGAGCACATCCAAAAGAAGTTTTTAAGCATTGCACAAAGAGGTTAAACTTACATAACGGCGATTTCTAATTTTTTGTTGTGGCGTAAATGTGAATTAAGTGTTAAAGTTGTGCTACAGCAAGAAATAGCGGCCTTTTTGAAATTGGTTAATAACTGGTAATAACTCTATTAAATAAAGTGCAAAATGAAACGTTTAATGGATGATAATTGAACGGAGACAATAATAATTTAAGGATTTGATGTAGGAGTTTTTATCCTTTAATTGTTTTATAAT
>DRQI01000309.1 GCA_011330545.1 Flavobacteriia bacterium | reverse complement strand
ACTATTTTTCTCAATAAGAGCCTTTCTGTTGTTAATTGCGGAAAAGAAATAAAATTCATTCAGTTTTTATAATTTATCTATGTCTCTTTTGGAGAAACAATACTATTGACAATTTTTACTTTGTACTCATTGTGCAGGCAGTAAGACAAAGTTAAATGAATTTGTTGTGTATTAGATATTTTTTTTTGAGAAATACTTTTCGAACGATATATATTTACCATGTAAATATTTTCCTAGGAAAATAAAATTATTTTTCTTACCTTTGCCCCTCAGTTTGAAACAGATGAAAAAAATAATAGCTTTTGCAGGCAGTAACAGTAAAAATTCAATTAATAAACAATTGGCTCTATATGCTGTAAGTTTTCTGGAAGATATAGAAGCAACCGTTCTTGATTTGAATAATTTTGAATTGCCAATCTACAGTATTGATTATGAAAATGAACAAGGTATTCCCAAAAATGCGTATAAATTTTTGGAGTATATCAAAAATTCTGACGGAATTATACTGTCGTTAGCAGAGCATAACGGGGCGTATACGGCTGCATTTAAAAATAGTTTTGATTGGATGTCGCGAATTGACGGGAAATTATGGAATGATAAGCCAATGTTACTCATGGCAACCTCCCCGGGAGGTAGAGGGGGTGCAACCGTGTTAGAAATTGCTAAAGGGCGGTTTCCTTATATGGGCGGAAATATTAAGGCAGAATTTTTATTGCCAAATTTTTATGATAACTTTAAAGGCCGAAACATAGTCGATGAAAAGGTCAACAACCGGTTCAGAGAAACTGTTACCGCTTTTAAGAAATCAATTTAAAAACAACAAATGAAGCCATGTCAAAAGAAAGGAAAACCATTGTAAAAGAATATTCAAATTCAGAAATAACCATCATTTGGAAACCGGAAAAATGTATTCATGCAGGCGAATGTGTAAAACGTTTGCCAAAAGTATATCGGCCTAGAAAAAAACCCTGGCTGATTATTGAAAACGCTACCACCGAAGAATTAAAATCGCAAATAGAAGCTTGCCCTTCAGGAGCATTATCATACAACTTAAAAAATCAAGAAAATCAAGAAATTGCAGAACCAAAAATAAAAGTAACTGTATTGGAGAACGGGCCTTTGCTAGTAGAAGGGGCTTTAGCCATTGCCAAATCTGATGGCACGGTAGAGAACAAAACAAAAACAACCGCTTTTTGCCGATGTGGAGCTTCTGCAAATAAACCCTATTGTGACGGCGAACATAAAAAAATTGATTTTAAAGGGTAATGTTACCATAGACTAAATGAAAACAAACAGATTAGAAGCGTTTAGCGATGGAGTTTTGGCAATTATCATTACGATAATGGTATTAGAACTTAAAACTCCCAAAGAAGTAACGATGCATGCGTTAATTGATGAGATTCCTCTATTCTTCAGTTATCTGATTAGTTTCCTTTATATTGGTATCTATTGGAACAACCATCATCATTTATTTCAAATAACGGAAAAAGTGAATGGAAAAATATTATGGGCAAATTTGCATTTGTTATTTTGGTTATCGTTGATTCCTTTCGCAACTTCCTGGATTGGTGAAAATCATATAGTATCGTTGCCTATTGCTTTATATGGTTTTATATTATTAATGTGTGGCTTGGCTTTTTTTATATTGCAAAAAGTTATAATCAATCATCATGACAAAGATTTTGCACTGAGAAAAGCAATTGGCAAAGACATAAAAGGAAAGGTATCACTGTTTTTATATACCGCCGGACTATTGCTTTCTTTTGTAGAACCCTGGATGGCTATCGGATGTTATGTCTTTGTTGCTATTATGTGGGTAGTGCCGGATAAAAGAATAGAAAAAAATATTGAATAAATGAAAATAATAATTTACGGAAAGAAAGGGCACGCCTATACTGTCGCTTTTAAAAATTTTTTAAAAATGGCAGAGATAGCATTTGAATACAAAGATTTGGCGAGTGACAAAGATGCCCAAAACCACTCCAGGCAATTGTATGACGGAGAAATTAAATACCCTACTTTAATAGTAGACGGAGAAATTCATAAAACCCCTACAACCGATAAGTTTAACAAAATAATGAAAGACCTAAAACTAAGAGGGTAGCTGCTTAATGCCAACTGCCAACTGAAGACTGAAGACTGAATTATGGGAGACATTTCAAAAGATATCAATTCAACATTTCCTTCAAAAAGGGTAAAAGCATTACTTAATATTATCTATACGGCAAATTGGATAAACAGCCGCCAAAATACATTTTTCAAGCCTTTTGGCATATCGCCTCAACAATTTAATATTTTAAAGATATTGAAAGGAGCCAATGAACCTTTAAAAGTACAGGTCATTAAAGATAGGATGATTGAAAGGGCGCCCAATGCCACCCGTATGATGGATAAATTATGTGCAAAACAACTTATAGAAAGAATTCCGTGCCCTGCAGATAGAAGGGTAGTGCATATTGAAATAACAGCAAAAGGATTACAATTACTTGATAAAATCACTGCAAACTCTAAAAACGAGTTGCTTAAGAACCTCTCTGAAAAAGAAGCCGAAGTGTTAAGTGATTTATTAGATAAGATACGATAAAAAAATTTGACAATTTAGTTTCCATGGAAAGTAAATGAAATAACTAAAAAATTTTAAACAGATGAAAACCAGCAGAACAATAACACATACCACAGGCAGCCCAATGGTAAATATGGGGCCTATTCGTTTACGGCAACCTATACCAAATCAAGGAATCGAACAGGTAGATCCGTTTATTTTATTACACCACTATGGGCCTTATGCCATTAGTGAATTTAATAACCCTTTTGATTTAGGGCCACATCCGCACAGAGGTTTTGAACCCATTACCTTACTGTATAAAGGAGAACAATTGCACCGCGATTCGTTGGGCAATGAAAGTATTGTCAAGGCCGGAGACGTGCAATGGACTACGGCAGGGCGCGGAATTATCCATGCCGAAGGCCCTACCAAAGAATTTGTTCAAACCGGAGGCGAGCTCGAAGGCATTCAGCTTTGGCTCAACCTTCCTGCAAAAGACAAAATGATGCCGGCAGCATATCAACATATCAAAAGCCGCGAGATGCCCGTGGTTCAAAATAGTGATAATAGTATTTCACTTAAAATAGTTGCCGGAGAACTCAATGGTAAAAAAGGGCTCATCAAAACACAAACACCGGTAAATGTATTTATGGTAAAAACCGGGTCAAAAGGAATGATAGATATTGAAATTCCCAATAATCATAATGCATTGGTATATCTCCTTAACGGAGAAGTATCTGTAAATAATGAGGCAACCCTAAAAAAAGGAGCGGCTCAGATGGTTGTTTTTAATCAAGAGGGGGAAGGATTTCAATTGGAAGCCCGTAAAGAGAGTAACGTATTGATACTTTCAGGAGCGCCAATCAATGAAAAAATTACGCAATACGGCCCTTATGTAATGAATACCCAAACAGAAATTATGGAAGCCATGAGAGATTATCAACAAGGTAAAATGGGTTTTTTGCCAAATTAACCGAATAATTACGATATTTGCTTTCTGTCAATCTTAAAAATAGAGCAAATATGATGATGAATAAAAATACGGTTTTAGGGTATGCAACACTAATTATGATAGTTGTTGGCTTGGTACTCATTGGTTTAGGCGCATTTCGATATAACGAAATAGCCGGTTGGGGGTTCGCTGCCGTAGGAATCGGTTTTTTTGCCATTGCTTGGGTGTTTAATGCCCTTAAAGGAAGAGTGTAACCCTTTTTGCGATTCCTATATTTATAGCTTTTAAGAATCCGTAAACCTATCGAACTTACGATAGCAATTAAATTTGTAAACAAAATTTTATAAACTGGTACAATGTGCGAAGTTAAAAAAGAGTAAATTTCGCACATTATCCTTTGAAAAATAGAAAGGAAATACTCAAAGAACCAACACTCCGAGCAACAAATAATATACAATTATGGCTGAAGATAATAAAGTAATATTCTCAATGTCTGGCGTTTCAAAAACGTACCAAAATGCTAACAAGCCCGTTTTAAAAAATATCTACCTCAGTTTTTTCTATGGCGCCAAAATCGGTATACTGGGCTTGAACGGCTCGGGTAAATCTACCCTGTTAAAAATTATTGCAGGAATCGAAAAAAACTATCAGGGAGACGTGGTATTCTCTCCGGGCTACAACGTTGGGTATTTAGAGCAAGAACCAAAACTAGACGAGTCTAAAACGGTAATAGACATTGTAAAAGAGGGCGTAGCCGATGTAGTGGCAGTATTGGATGAATACAATAAAATCAATGATATGTTCGGCTTGGAGGAGGTGTATTCAGATGCTGATAAAATGCAGCAATTGATGGATAGACAAGCCAAGTTACAAGATAAGATTGACGCTTCAAACGCTTGGGAACTCGATACCAAATTAGAAATAGCCATGGATGCACTGCGCACTCCCGAACCCGATACCCCTATAAAAGTACTCTCAGGGGGAGAACGCCGTAGGGTAGCATTGTGCAGGTTATTACTGCAAGAACCCGAAATACTGTTGCTAGACGAACCCACCAATCACTTAGATGCCGAATCAGTACATTGGCTGGAGCATCACCTGGCACAATACAAAGGTACCGTAATTGCCGTGACACACGACCGGTATTTTTTAGACAATGTAGCCGGATGGATCTTAGAATTAGACAGGGGAGAAGGCATTCCTTGGAAGGGGAATTACTCTTCGTGGTTAGACCAAAAATCAAAGCGATTGGCACAAGAAAGTAAAACAGCATCTAAAAGGCAAAAAGTATTAGAGCGCGAATTAGAGTGGGTACGGCAAGGCGCTAAAGGACGGCAAACAAAACAAAAAGCGCGGTTGAAGAATTATGATAAATTGATGAGCCAAGACCAACAGCAACTTGACGAGAAACTAGAAATTTATATTCCGAATGGCCCTCGGTTAGGAACCAATGTTATCGAAGCAAAAGGAGTTGCTAAAGGGTATGGAGATAAATTATTATACGAAAATTTACAATTTACCTTACCCCAAGCCGGTATCGTAGGGATTATAGGCCCTAATGGCGCCGGTAAAACAACCATTTTCAAAATGATAATGGGAGAAGAATCACCCGATAAGGGCGAATTTGTAGTGGGTGAAACTGCCAAGATAGCCTATGTTGACCAAAGCCATGCCAATATAGACCCCGAGAAAACAATATGGCAAAATTTTAGTGATGGGCAAGAATTGATTTTAATGGGTGGCAAACAAGTAAACTCAAGGGCTTATCTAAGCCGGTTTAATTTTTCGGGCAGCGAACAGAACAAAAAGGTGTCGATGCTTTCAGGAGGAGAACGCAATCGGTTACACTTAGCCATGACCTTAAAAGAAGAAGGTAATGTATTGCTACTGGATGAGCCTACTAACGATTTGGATGTAAATACATTACGGGCTTTAGAAGAAGGCCTTGAAAATTTTGCGGGCTGTGCCGTAGTCATTAGCCACGACCGTTGGTTTTTAGACCGGATATGTACCCATATCTTAGCCTTTGAGGGCAATAGCCAAGTCTATTTCTTCGAAGGCGGCTTTTCAGGTTATGAAGAAAATAAAAAGAAACGCTTAGGGGGCGATGTAATTCCGAAACGTATCAAATACAAAAAGCTGATTCGGTAATTATATGATAAATGTCACTTTTTTTTATAAAGATAAAAGATAATTTTGCACACTTCTAAAACGCAGTTGTGAATAAACTAATTGTCAGTTATCTATTAGTAACGGTATACATTGTTGCCCTATTTAGGCCATTACTGCCTATTGTTGACTATTATATACATTATGACTATATCGCAGAAAAATTGTGTGAAAATAGAAACAAACCCATATTAGCCTGTAACGGAAAGTGTTATTTAGCCAAAGAAATTCAAAAAACATTACCCGAAAGCCCCATAGAGAACAATTCTAAAATTCCCAAAATAGACGTTGAAAAATTCCCTGTAACACAGTTAGAACAGTTTGATTATAAGTTAGTTAGTGGCACTTCTAAAAACCTAGAAGTACAAGCCCATATTTCACATTATACACAAGAATACCTTTTTTCATTATTGCGACCCCCACAAGTATAAATTTTCATTTACCAATTTTTTTAGAAAGTTTCGGCTCATAAGCTGTGCTGTAACTTTATTCGTATGAATAGGTTAGGTTGATGGCCTTACCGATAAATCAGCAATTAACAAGAGCTATGCAAAACTATGAGTTGCGTAGCCAAGAAAATTTATAACAATGATTAAAAATATAATGTTGATAGTAAGTTTTGTACTATCATCAAGTGTAATTTTTGCACAAAAAATCCCTGTAAAAGGAGTTGTACTAGATGTAAAAACAACGTATCCAATTGAAAATTGTACCATTAGGCTTAAGGGTACTAACACATTTACAGTTTCTAATGCAGAAGGGAAATTTACAATACAAGCCGCCATAAATGATGTGTTAATCATATCGCATCTAAACTATAAAGAAACAATCGTTACAATTAAGCGGCGCAATACTAAAATTTATCTAAACCCGGTACCGATAAACTTAGAAGATATTGTAGTCAGGGCAAATGTGTTGAGAGACATCTCACAATCAAGTGTTGTTGTTGATGATATAAAAATGACAACCAAACCCAGAAATGTGGGAGATTTATTTAGGGATATTAAAGGTTTCGGAATTCAAAAAAGAGGCGCCTATGCTTCAGAGCCCGTTTTTAGAGCCTTTAAATATGAACAGTTAAATGTACAATATGATGGTGGTATGAAGGTGCTAAATGCATGCCCTAATCGAATGGATCCAATCACCACACATGTGATACCCGAAGAAATTGCCAAAATTGAAATTGTAAAAGGGCCGTTTACGGTTCGGTTTGGACAAAATTTTGGCGGAATTATCAATCTGGTAACAAAAAAAGTAGCAACCGATAAAAAAGGTGTTAGTGGTTCTGTAGCTGCCGGATATGAGCTCAACGGAGAGAACCTTTCTACACATGGCAACCTGAAATATGTCACCGGTAAATTTGATATTTCAGTAGACGGTGAATATAGAGATTATGGCAATTATGACGATGGTAACGGAATTGAAGTACCTTCTTCATTTAGAACGACAGACTATTCAGTAAAAATGGGATATGCACCTACTGGTAAACAACGATTACAAGTAAGCTGGCGGCAATCATTTGGAAGAGATATTAAGCATGCGGGCTTACCGATGGATTCTCCTTATGATGATAGTTATCTGGCAGGTTTAGATTATAAAATAACAGATGTTTCAGATAAAATCAGTTCTTTCTCTATCAAAGGCTT
>DRQI01000308.1 GCA_011330545.1 Flavobacteriia bacterium | reverse complement strand
CTACCTCTTTCTAATTGGGCGGGGATAATATAGGTCTCCATAATTGAAAACATTTTTTTCTCCAGTTCCTGAATATTCGCCTTCTCATCAACCAGAACATATGTAAAATAATTTTGATTTGTCCAACTCATGTTTGTATCTTCTATAGGCAATATAAAATCAAAATTCAAATGAGAATTTTTTGGAAAATCTTTCATAACTCCCGTAATTGTATACGGTTTGGATGAATCATTATCTAAAACAATTGTTTGGCCTACAGCATTTCCATTGGGAAAGTATTTTGCTGCTTTGGTTTGTGAAATAACTAGGCTTTGGGGTTGGGTAAGAGCGTTCTTTTCATTTCCTTGTTCAAGGGGAATCTCCAAAATTTCGAATAATTGTTGGTTTGCAAAAACAAAACCTTCTTCAAAATTATTTTGAGTATCATCTGCTAATTTCATTCCTCTTTTACCAGCGTTAAAAAGTTCACTTGTATTTATCTTTCCTGCTTTTAGAATTTCTGGAAAATCAGATGCCAACGCATCGGCAAAGGGCAATTGAAAATGAACACTTTTCTTAATCTCTCCATCCATTATTCCTTGCAATACCACCCTATATATTTTATCTGTATTTTTATAATGTCTATCATAACTCAATTCATCTCTTATAAATAAAGTAATTAATAAACAGGCAGCTATGCCAATGGCAAACCCACCAATTTTTATAAAAGTGAAGAATTTATCTTTTGTAATACTCCGCCAAGCTATTTTTAAATGATTTTTAAACATAATGTTCGCAATTCAACAATGGGTTCTATTTTCCTATTTTTTGAATAGTAGCATCTCCAATGATGATACCTTTGTTTATTTCCGGATTACCGGTATAGGCTATCACTGTTTCTCCATACGATGTGATTTTAAGGTTTTCTACTACATGTAATCGGAAACTACTTGAGCCATAGGCGGTTACTTTTGTATTTAGATTCTTTATCTCAAGGCTATTGATGGTGCTTTCGCCATAGGCTTTGTATTTTTGATTTACAATACTTCCTTTTTTAATCTCTAAATAACTCTCGCCGTAAATAGTGGTTTGTAAGGTGTTTAGATTGACATCATTCAGATACACTTGAGATTCGCCGTAAATGGTTAAACGAAACTTTTCTTGGTTTAAAAGGCTTTCACAGATAAAAGTTTCTTCCCCGCGTAGAGAAAGTTCTTCTAAGCGAACATAAGTCACTATGGCAGTTACTTTGGTGCCTTGATAGATAGCGCGTTTTTGTTTCCATTTTCCTTTCTTTACCTTTTCTGATTTGGTAATCATTTTTGCACCGTCAAGATAGATGCGCAAGGTACCATTGTGTACTTCAATATTTATTTTATTATCGGCAACACTTGTGGTTTCAATAGTGACTTTTTCGGTATCTCCTTGTTTAAAGGTAACCTGAATGTGCGGACTTACAACCACCTTAGTAAAATGATTGACTGCGATGGTTTTATCTTGTGCTTGTATTTTTTTGATAGGCACTATGCATAGCAGTAGTAGTAAAGCTACCCGTTTTATACTGTACCCCTTCTTTTTTTTGATTGTTGTTACCTGTTTTTTCATGATAGTTTAATTTTTCTCCCCTAATCCCTCCAAAGGAGGGGAAAGGCAGCTATTTAATTTAGTATTTGTTTATTATTATTTCTTTTCATTTCTAGTTCCTTATTTTCTTTCTCCCATAGGGCAGCTTCCGCTATAGGTAGAGAGGAGCTTACTCTGTGCGTAAACTTTTTACCGGGTTGGCGATAGCGGCCTTTATGGCTTGATAACTTACCGTTAAAAGAGATATGAATATTGCCAACATAGCAACTGTAATAAAAACCCACCAACTAATTTGAATATGATATGAAAAATCTTCTAACCACCGGTTCATAACAAACCAACCTAAGGGCAATGCAATTAGTATAGCAATGGTTACAAGTTTAATAAAGTCAACCGATAGGGTATAGGCCAGTTGCCCAATTGTGGCTCCCAATATTTTGCGGACTCCAATCTCCTTGACGCGTTTTTCTACATTGAAAGCCGCTAATCCGAAAAGGCCTAAACAGGCAATTAACATAGAAAGAATGGTAAAAGTTAGAAATATCTTACCAAGACGTTGCTCCGTATTATAGACATTATTAAAAGAGTCATCCATAAAATAATATCCGAAAGGCTGTTTATTTACTGTTTTATCCCAAATTCCTTTTATCTGTTCAATTGTTCTAGAAAAGTTGTGTGGTGTTAGTTTTACAATTAGATTGCTACTGGTTCTCCTACTTAACCGTAACCCAACGGGGCTAATATTATTACGAAGAGATGAAATATGAAAATCTTTGACCACACCTATAATTGAGTAGGCGATATTATCACCGTCATCCTTTATTTTTTTACCAATAACAGCCGCTGGAGTTAAGCCAAATTTTGACGCTGTGGTTTCATTGACAATAATTGCCGTAGAATCTGTACTGAATAATGGGTTAAAATTCCTTCCTTTAATTAATTCAATATTCAAAGTTGACAAGTAATCGTGGTCGATATCCCATTTTTGAATCTGAACGCTATTGTCTCCTGAGGAATCACCTTCTAATGTAAAAGAGTTGTCATTTCTATTGGATGGTGTGGGTAAAAAACTAGAAATCGTTGCATTTTGTACACTACTCAGTTTCTTTATTTCTTGCTTTAGTTGTGGTACCTTCTCTCCGGCAGCATACACATCTTCAATTATCAACACTTGTTCTTTTGTATAGCCTAGGTCTTTACTTTTAATATAATGCATTTGCTGATACACCACTAGGGTACTAATCATTAAAAATGCTGAAATGGCAAATTGAAATACCACCAGTCCATTTCGCACTTTACTACCTCCAACAACAGTTTGCCCACTACCTTTTAAAACTTTAGCAGGAAGAAATCTCGTCATAACCAAGGCAGGATAACTTCCTGAAATCAATCCTAAAATCAATACGGCAATGCCCAAAACCAACCAAAAGAACGGATTTGAAAAAGGTATTTCTATTTCCTTGCCCGATAAACTACTAAAATAAGGCAAGGCCATAATTGCAATTATTAATGCCAATATTAAAGAAATGAATACAATAACAATCGACTCTGTTAAGAATTGTTTTATCAGGTCTCGTTTGTTTGACCCCAATGTTTTACGAACTCCCACTTCTTTAGCTCTTTTTAATGATTGTGCCGTACTCAGGTTCGTAAAATTGATACATGCCAATACAATTAAAAACAACCCGATAAAAAAAAGCATATAAACATTCTCAATGCTATTATTTGCACTTAGTTCAGCTGTCCTATCTGAATGTAAGTGAATGTTTTTTAACGGAATAACACTGTATTTGAATTCATTGCCATCATTCTTAAATTTTTCTAGGGTCATGTTTGAGGAAAAGTTTTTCCGCACAAAGGGAATTACATGATTCTCAAAAATGACTTGTAATTGTGTTTCAAATTTGGCTATATTAGTTTTTGGCAATATCCTTACAAAAGTGCTGTAATTATTGCCACTCCAATTATTACTTTGGGCATCTTTAAGGCTCGGCATAGACATTAAAATAGAATAATCTCTCAAAAAAGAATTCTTAGGAAAATCTTCAATAACTCCTGTAACAGTATAGGTATCCTTATTATCTAAAATAAGGTTCTTACCTAATGCACGTGCATCGCCAAAGTATGTTTTTGCGGCTGATTTTGTCAAAACCAAGGTATTAGGCTCATTAAGAGCAGTGGTAGCATTGCCTTCTAATAAATTGATGCCAAACATGTTGAAGAAACTGGGGTCGGCAAAAATATTGTCAGGTGATTTTATGTTTTTTTCTGTTCCTGCTTTACGGACTAACATACTGCCCCATCCTCTAAGACGGGTAATTGATTCGACTTGCGGGTAGTCATTTTTAACAACCGCAGCCATAGGAGCGGCAACTGTTGCTAGGGCATTTTTATTTACACCATAATTAATATCTACGTCGATACGATAAAGAGTATCAACACCTGTAAACATTTTATCATAGTTTAACTCATCATATATATATAGGGTTATCAAGAGCGCTCCGGCTGTACCCACAGCTAGGCCAAAGATGTTTAAAAATGTAAAAAAAGGCTGTTTTTTAAAATTTCTAAAGGCTATTTTGAGATAATTTTTAAACATAATAGTTGTTTTATTCCTTCTAATTCTCCCCTTAGGGGAGACCCGCTATCGGCGGAGAGGGGATTATTCCGTTCGTAAACTTTTCGCCGGATTAGTAATAGCTGCTTTTATCGACTGATAACTTACTGTTAGTATGGCTATCAGTACAGCACTCAATCCGGCAAGGGCAAACATCCACCAATGGATATCAATATGATAGGCATAACCTTGTAGCCATTTTGACATTTCCCACCACGTTAAAGGCGTTGCTATAATAATAGCTGTGAATACCAGTTTTAAAAAATCTTTAGACAACAGGTTTACTATACTGCTAACACTGGCGCCGAGTACTTTGCGTACGCCAATTTCTTTAGTGCGCTGTTCGGTCATATAAGCCGCCAAGCCAAATAGGCCCAAACATGAAATAATGACGGTTAATACAGCAAACCACTGTGATAATTTTTCGACTAATTTTTCATTTCTAAATTTGGCATTAAACGTATCTTCAACAAAACTATATTGAACCGGAAAAGCCGGATTGTTCTTTTTCATAATTGTTGAAAGTGAAGCAACGGCCTTATCTAAAGGCGTATTTTCTTTAATTCGGGCATAGATATATTCGGCATTATCGGCATTGTTAAAAAATATGACCGGCTCCTTTTTTTGGCTATACATACTGCCAAATAAAAAGTCGTTGACCACGCCTATAACTTCGTATGCTTCATCACCTCTTCTAATGAGTTTGCCTACGGCAGAACCGCTTCCCATCATGTTGGCTAACGAAGAAGTAATAATGACTTCGGTTTTTTCTTTATTGGGCTTTCCGTAAAAATTATGCCCGTCGATAATGGTCATTTCCGCAGTTGGAATAAATCCTGAATCAATAAACCTAAATGAAATTAAGGGGTCAAATTTCTCAGGCTTGCCCTCCCAACCAAAACCTGAGCCATTATATCCGCCATGCATTACATTGTAACTGTTTAAACCGATATTTTCTATCAACCCCGTATTGAGCATTTCATGCTTAACGGCATCATAATTTTTAAGAATATCGCCGCGTACATTTATAGCAATCAGGTTTGATTTATTATAGCCCACATCTCTATTTTTGACATAGTTGATTTGGCTGTAAATAATTATGGTAGCGATTATAAGTGATATGGATACTGCAAATTGCGAAACAACCAATCCGTTACGTATAAAATTAGCACCTCCTTTTTTGTGCTTAAGGCCTTTAAAAATTTTGACAGGCTGAAATGACGATAAATAAAGAGCCGGATAAAACCCTGCTAAAAGGCTACAAAACAGAATAATAGAAAAGAGTGACATCAGGTGTGTTGGTTGGGTTAACCCTAGTGATAATTGTTTGTTAACTAATTGATTAAACTGTGGTAATAGCAGCATCAAAAGCAACATACTTATAACTGTTGCCAGTATAGTTATTGTAAATGCTTCTAAAAAGAATTGAACTATTAAATAGCTTCTTTTAGAACCCAATACCTTACGGACGCCTATTTCATTTGCCCTTTGTGAGCTTCTGGCTGTAGATAAGTTCATAAAATTAATACAGGCAATGATTAAGATAATACAGGCAATGATAAAAAACAATCTTACATTATCAATTCTGCCACCTATTTGTACACCGTCTTCAAAATGATCGCGTAAACGCCAATTTTTCATAGCATGTAAAATACCATAGGTTCTGCCATTATTATCAGTATGGGCAGGAATCATCTTTTTTACCTCTTTACTTACCAAATCAAAATTGGCATTTTTGTCGAGTTGTACAATAGTACTGGTAGAATTATTGCTCCAAAATTTTAAATATTCTTTATCTTTTTGGTAGGCTTTAAAAGAGGCTAGCCAACTATATTTTAAGGATACATTTTCCGGTAAATCTGTAATGACTCCGGTGATTTTGTAATATTTGTCATTATCTATTTTTACCGTTTTTCCTACTACATTCTTATCTGTATTAAAAAACTGTTGGGCTGTTTTTTGAGTAATCACAATACCGTTAATATCACTCGCTACATTTTTAAGGTTTCCTTCTACAAACTGCAGGCTAAACATGGTATAAAAATCATCATCTACATAAGCGCCGTATTTATATAATACCTTATCATTTATAGCAAACAAATGATTTTCACCATTAAAATGAGTAGCATGGGCTATTCCGGGAATATCACTTTTTAAAGTAGGAGCCAATTGGCCCGGGGTAGCGTCAAATGTATAAATATCTCCGTTGTAATCTTGGTTTGTAAGTACTTTATAGACAGTATCTCTATTAGGAAAACTTTTATCGTAGTTTAACTCATCTTCAACCCATAAAAAAATAAGGGAAGCACAAGTAATGCCAATGGCAAGCCCAAAAATATTGAGTACGCTAAAGCCTTTATTTTTTAGAAGGCTGCGAAACGCTGTTTTTAGATAGTTTTTTAACATGATATTCGTTTTTTTTAAGCTTCACAGCCCCTAGGTTTCTGGACGGACTGTGAGAGCATAATATTTATTCTGTTCGTAAACTCTTTACCGGATTTGCAACGGCTGCTTTAATGGCTTGAAAACTTACCGTTAACAAAGCAATACAAACAGCGGTAATACCCGCAATAGCAAATACCCACCAGTAAACCTCTATTCGATATGCAAAGCCTTGTAACCAATAATGCATTACCCACCAAGCAATTGGGCTGGCTATTGCTATGGCAAAAAACACCAAACGCATAAAGTCTTTTGATAGTAATCGTACAATACCTGAAACACTTGCTCCTAAAACCTTGCGTACACCAATTTCTTTGCGGCGTTGTTCCGCGGTATATGCTGAAAGACCAAATAATCCTAAACAGGAAATAATAATGGCCAGTAGGGCAAAGATTTGTGAAAGGCTACCCACAAATTTTTCACTTTTGAACCTTGCATCAAAGGCTGTGTCCATAAATTCATATTCAAAAGGAAAGGCAGGGTTGTATTTTTTCATGATATCATCCATAGTGGTCAGTACTTCGGTCATCGCAATACCCGGCTTGGTTTTTACATACATAAATTGCGCATAATTATTATAGTTAAAGAACATTACCGGATCGCTTGTACCGTACATATCGCCATACAAATAGTCTCTTACCACTCCTATGACAGTATAGGTCTTACCATAGCGAACAACTGTTTTGCCTATGGCGCTTCCTTTGCCCATTAATTTCGCAAAAGACTGGGTAATCAATGTATTAGTGCTGTCTTTGGTTATATTATCACTAAAACCTCTCCCTTCAACAATTTTCATACCCGCCGTTTCCAAGAAATTAGAACTTATATATCTAAAGGAAATAAGCACATCTTTTGTATTCATACCACCTTGCCATTCTAGGCCTGTACCATTCCTGCCGTCTGAAAGTATGTTGGAATTCATTAGAGCCACATTTTCTATCATACCCGAAGTAATCATTTCTTGTTTTATAGGTAGGAAATTTTTTATCATATCCCCGCTTACGGGTATTTTAATAAGATTATCTTTTTCATATCCCAGGTCACGATTCTTAACATGTTGCACCTGTTGGTAAACGATAATTGTACCAACGATAAACATTATAGAAACAGTAAATTGAACAACGACAAGTCCTTTTCGTATCAAAGTCGCACTACCTTGTTTACTGCCAACTCCTTTAAGCGCTTCTACGGGCTTGAAAGATGATAGGTAAAAAGCAGGATACCATCCGGCGAGAAGGCCGCAGATTAAAGTAATACCTAAAAGGGTAAGTAAATGAGTGGCGTCAAAAATCTGAAGCTCCAATTGTTTTTCAATGAGAATATTGAACTGAGGAATTAAGACAGTTAGTAAGAGTATACCTATTAAGGCTGCGAATATCGCGGTAATCAAAGCTTCTGCCATAAATTGAAAAATCAGGCCTTTTTTATCAGAGCCCAGTACTTTGCGCACACCTACTTCGTTTGCCCTTTTTTCGCTTCTAGCGGTGGAAAGGTTCATGAAATTGATACAGGCAATTAATAAAATAATAAGGGCGATAATAGTTAATAAGCGTACAAAAACGATTTGCCCACCTACTTTTTTGCCATTTTCAAAATTTGACCGTAGGTGCCAATCTTTCATGGTATGTAGAAAAACGTAGGTGTCTGTTTTTTCAATTTTTGAAGGAATTATTTTCCGAACTTTGGCATCTACAGCCTCAAAATTTACTCCTGGAGATAGTTCTACAAAAGTGTCACAAAAATTATTTTCATATTCTTTCATCCATTCAAGGTTTTCACCTTCTCCGAAACGGTTAAAGGGCACTAACCATCCAAACCCTAGAGTTACGTTTTCGGGCAAATCTTCAACAACGCCAGTAATCACATAATTGTATTTATTATCGACACGCAATACCTTATTCAAAACCGGAGTGTTTTTACCAAACAGGTCAGAGGCGGTTCGTTGGGTTAGGACAATAGCATCCGGTTTATTAAATGCGTTTTTTTTATTTCCTTCCACAAAGTTGAGACTGAACATATCTAAAAAATCTGCATCTGCATACCTTCCCCTTCTATTGATTCTATTGTTGCCTTTTGTAAATTGCAGATTACTACTCAATGTTCTCGCCGACTTTACAATTTCTGGTATTTCATCTTTTAAGGCTTTTGCCAAAGGCCCCGGAGTATCATGAAACGTACGCCATTCTCCATCGAATTTATTATTGGTCAGAACATAATACACTTCATCTTGTTTAGGAAAAACACTATCAAAATTCACCTCGTCTTCCACCCACAGTAATATCAAGCTGGCACAAGTTATGCCAATGGCAAGCCCAAAAATATTGAGTACGCTAAAGCCTTTATTTTTTAGAAGGCTGCGAAACGCTGTTTTTAGATAGTTTTTTAACATGATAATTTATTGATACATTTTATACGGTAGCACCATACGGTTTGTTCTGGCTTTGGGTAACTATTTGCCCGTCAAAGAGATTGATAATTCTATGGGCATATTGCGAATCTCTGTCAGAGTGTGTTACCATGACAATGGTAGTGCCTTCTTGATTGAGTTCAGTTAATAAATTCATTACTTCGATACCGTTTTTAGAATCTAAATTTCCGGTAGGCTCATCGGCGAGTATAAGTTTCGGATTGGTTACTACCGCTCTTGAAATAGCTACACGTTGTTGTTGGCCTCCTGATAATTGCTGTGGAAAATGTTTTTTGCGGTGTGCAATTTTCATACGTTCTAATACTGCCATTACTTTTTCTTTACGCTCATTTTTTTTCATTTTGAGGTAAATTAACGGCAGTTCAACATTTTCATACACGGTTAATTCGTCAATGAGATTAAAACTCTGAAATACAAATCCCAAATTGCCTTTTCGCATACCTGTGCGTTGGCTTTCTTTTAAGTTGCCTACTTCGTGGCCGGCAAAATGATAGGTACCCGAGGTGGGATTATCTAACATACCTATAATATTTAAAAGGGTAGATTTGCCGCAACCCGAAGGCCCCATAATGGCTACAAACTCACCTTCTTCTACACTAAGGGTTACATTGTTTAATGCCAATGTTTCTACTTCTTCGGTTCTGAAACTCTTCTTTAGGTTCTCAATTTTTATCATTTTATTCGTCTTTATTTTTTATTGATTTTAAGGTTTATGTTAGAAACCCTTTCGCCTGTTTTTGGCAACCTTCCTTTGAAAAATAAGGAAGGATTTATTATTATTTCTCCAGTATCCGAACCAAATTCCCTCCCCATTGGGGAGGGTTAAGGTGGGGATTTTATTTTAACACGATTCTTTCAGCTTCGCCAAAATTATCATAGCTAGAGGTAATTACTTTCTCGCCGGCTTGTAAGCCTTCTAAAACTTCGTAATACCTCGAGTTTTGTTTTCCTATTTTAATCGGCCGTTTCCAAGCAGCATCACCCGAAGGGTCAATTACAAAAATCCATTGGCCTCCGGTACTTTGAAAGAAACTGCCTCTGGGTAATAATAGGGCATCGCTGGAAGCCCCTAATTGTAATTTGATATTATAGGTTTGGCCGGCACGGATGGTGTTGGGTTTGTCTGCTGTAAAAACAAGATCTACTTTAAATTTTCCGTTGCGTACTTCGGGGTATACTTTTCTTAAGCGCAATTGGTATTCTTTATCATTGCGCTCTAAAATGGCTGTTAAATCTCTTTTTACCCTATCGATATAATGTTCGTCAATGGTAGCTTCTATTTTAAAATCGGTTAATACATTAATTTGCCCGATGCGTTGCCCTTTTCCGATATTTTGCCCTATTTCGGCATCTAAAAACCCTAATTGCCCGTCGGCAGGAGCCCGTACGTTTAAATGGTCAAGGCGTTCGTATACCATTGACAATGTTTTTTTCATTCGTTCTAAATCGGTATCCAATCCGGTTAAAGAAGTACTGCGGAGTTTTTTGTCTTGCTCGGTTTGTAATTTAATGATTTTGTACTGTTTTTGCGAAAGTTCATAATCTTCTTTTGAAATGAGAAAGGCTTCTTTAGAAATCAATTCGTCGGCATAGAGTTCTTTATTTTGTTCGAAATTTCTCTTTTTCCGTTGCAATTCGTATTCGGCATTGGCTAACGATTTTTTACCTTCTACCTGGCGCGAATCAAAAGTGAGTTTGGTAGAGCGCAAATCATTTTGTTTTAGTGCGAGGTTACTTTCACTGGCCAAAATTTGCTCGTACAAGCTCATGTTTTCGAGTTTAAGGATAATATCACCTTTTTTTACCATGGCTCCTTCCTCAATGAGTTTTTCACTCACGCGGCCGCCTTCATAGGCGTCCATATAGATAGTAGAAATGGGAGCCACAGTACCATTAATAGTAATATAATCGTCAAATTTGCCTTGTGTTACTTCGGCAATTGACAGTTTGTCTTTTTCGGTACGAAAGGTAGTGGCATTATTGCCGAATATCATTTTCCATCCGGCAAAAAGCAATAACAACCCCAAGGCAATGTAGCCGTAATGTTTTGGTTTGAGTCCTTTTTTCTTTTCTAATTGAATATCCATTATTGAGTGATAGTATTAATGTTAAAAACGGCAATTCCCCTATAAAAATCAATTGTTTTTTTCTGAACTTCCAACCTCATTTTTACCTGTAAATTTTCACTTTGTGCTTTTGCATATAAGTTTTTAGACCGGTATAATTCTAAAATGCTAATCATTCCTTTATCGTATTTTTTTTGCGCAACGGTAAAGGCAACAGACCGGAAAGCCTCATTTTTTTGGGTTTGTTCATATTCTATTGCTGAAGCGTTATACGATTGTACCAATTCTTGTATTAATTTATTTAATTCTTGTTTTTGAAGCGCCAAGTTGTTTTTTGATTTTAACAAAGCAATTTTTTGTTGTTTGATTTGTGAGCGTGAACTCCACCGCCCGCTAATAGGAATCCGCAACGAGAGGCCAATAAATTGTGAGGCATTGTCTTTTATTTGTGTGCTGAACGGAATTACTTTTCCGGTAGCGTCTACATTGGTTTCAAAGAAACCTGTTCCGTAACCTGCTGACAATGTGAGTGATGGATATAAATTGGCTCTGGCAATACCAATATCTTTTTTGGCAGCATTTACCCTGAGCTCTTGGGCTTTGATACTCGGTATAAACGAAAGGGCTTTTTGATATATCGAATCGGCTGCTATTTGTTGTAGAATACTCTTTTGAAGCATTGTTATATCAGAAGTCTGTATAGAAATATCAGTAGAATTTTCTAAATTCATTTCTTGAAGTAAGGTTAATTTTGCGGCTTTTAGTTTGTTTTCATTTTGGGTAACAATGAGCTTATCACCTATTAATACTGATGCTGCTTCGTATTTATCGGCTCCGGCTTTGAGGCCTAATTCAATTTGTTTTGTTACCAAGTTATAATTGTTTTGAGAAATTTTTACTTGTTCTTTAGAAATTTGTATCAATTCTTCAAAGAACTGCACATCGTAAAAGGCACTCATTACCCGAAAAGCCAATAAATATTTTTCTTGGAGGGATACTTCTTTTGAAGCCCTGTATAAAAATTTTGTAGCAGCTATTTCATTTAATTTTTGAAAGCCTTGAAAAAGGTCAATGGAGGCATTTATCGAATAGTTATTTGAAAAGAAATCGGTATTGGTAATCTGATTGCTGTTGGGGTCGGTAGACCTACCGTATTGGATAAAATAAGAAGCATTTGCGCTTACTGAAGGCAACAGCGATCTATACGATTGCCGGTGGCTTTCTTTAGTAGAATGCGTGTTGTATTGTAAATCGTTTATCTTTAAATTATGTTGTACGGCATAGTTGATACAAGCTTCCAATGTCCAATCATTCTGCGAATGAGCGGTAGCCTGGAAGAGAAGAAATAAAAAAAATATTTTTTTTTGTAATCTGTTCATTGGGGTTTTGTTGTGCCAAAAAAGAAGCTAAGGACGTGCCAAAATCACAATACACTAACAATCAATATGTTAATCAATATTTAATTAAATTTAATAGGACATCATGTAAAATAAATATACAATAAACGTAAAATATTTTTACACTTTTTTTTCAGTAACCTTTTGAAGTTGTAGTTTTAAGCCTAAAAACAAAGAATGCCCCAAAATGATTGATGCCACCTTATTGATAATTGACGATAATAAAAGTGTCTTGAGCGCTTTAGAAATTTTGCTTCAATTTGAGTATAAAAATGTTCATTGTATTAGCAACCCGAATCAGATTTCTTCCTATCCAAATTTAAAAGAGGTCGATATTATTTTATTGGACATGAATTTTTCTGCAGGTGTAAATACCGGTAATGAAGGGTTATTTTGGCTCAAAGAAATTAAAAAGAAAGCTCCCGATACTGCTATTATTATGATGACGGCTTATGGTGCAGTAGATTTGGCAGTAACAGCTTTGAAAAATGGCGCTGCCGATTTTATCTTAAAACCGTGGAATAATGAAAAGTTACTGGTTACTATAAAATCAGCCTATTCACTGCGCAAATCGAAAGCAGAAATTAACCAATTGAAGCGCCAAGAGAATAATTTGAAACAGTTGATTAACCAAAAGAAAAACCTGATTATCGGTAATTCTAAGGCATTGGCTAAAGTGTTAAATCTTACCCGTAAAGTAGCAAAAACAGATGTTACGGTGTTGATAACCGGAGAAAACGGAACGGGCAAAGAACTAATTGCACGCGAATTGCATAGGCTTTCAACCCGCAAAGATGAGGTTTTTATCAATGTAGACATGGGCACTATTTCTGAAACGCTTTTTGAAAGTGAGCTTTTCGGGCATAAAAAAGGAGCGTTTACAGATGCTAAAGAAGATAGGGTCGGTAAGTTTGAAGCAGCCAATGGCGGAACCCTTTTTTTGGATGAGATTGGCAATTTATCTTTACAGATGCAAGCCAAATTATTATCGGTAATTCAACACCGGGAGATTGTGAGGGTGGGTTCTAATACCCGTATCCCCGTTGATATCAGGCTGCTTTGTGCTACTAATTGCAATTTGAACCGGATGGTTTCCGAAGGGCTGTTTCGCGAAGACTTGCTCTATCGTATCAATACCATTCAAATAGAAGTCCCCAGCTTGCGAGAACGCGAAAATGATGTGTTGG
>DRQI01000307.1 GCA_011330545.1 Flavobacteriia bacterium | reverse complement strand
AGCCGTTTTTTATTCATCCCTACTGCCATTAACATTCCCAGTTCTTTTTTTCTTTCAATTACTGCCATTAGCATCGTGTTGATAATACTAAAGGCTAAAGCGAGCAAGACAATTCCCATAAAAATAAAAACCATAGAGCTCATCATTTCTTGTGCATAGCCTAATTCGGGTGAAATTTCATTCCAACTTTCAACCTTATTGTTGGTAATTTTTGATATGAGAGCCGATTTTATTTTTTTGACATCGCCAATACTTTTGCCGAGAATAGCGATTTCGTGAATTTTTCCGTGCATCGCAATGCTCTTATCTAAATCGCTTGCCCGAACAAATACGGTGCTTTCGTCAAAAACAGAGCTATTGGTTTTAAAAATACCTTCTACTCGAAACAGGGCGGCGGTTAAATTACCATTGTAATCTTGCAATGTCACTACTACTTTAGACCGTATTTTAAGGTGTAATTTTTTGGCTAATTTCTCACCAATGACGGCAGGGTTTTTCTTAAATTTGGTAAAATAAGTACCTTCTGTTAAATGTGTTGAGATGCTGGTTAGTTTTTTTTCTTGCTCAGGGCGAATTCCCAATAGTTCTATTCCTTTAGAACCCTTAGAATTGGCAATCATCCCTTGAACCACAATTCGTTCGGCAAAGGCTTTGATGTTTGTATTTTTTTGGATGATAGCAACGGTTTGTTTTTTGTCAATGATGGTATCTTTGATGTTTAGGTCTTCTTTAAATTTCGGATGATGGATTTGCAGGTGTGATAAATACGTATCTACCGCTCCGTTCATGCGTTGTTCGTTTAGGCCTAGAGTCATAGCCATTAAAAACAGTCCGGCCCAAATTCCCAATACAATAGAGAGGATTACCAAGCTACTTCTCAGTTTATTTCTCCAAACGTTTCGCCATGCTATTTTTAATAATGTTTTCATTTTTTTAGCTACAAATTTTTAGTACATTCTAACTTACAAGCTTTTGTTCTCTGTTCTTTTTTCTCTATTCTCCTTTCTCTATTCTATTACCGTTTCATCGCTGTTACAGGATTTAATTTCAATATGGTAATTGTAGGGTACAGGGTTATTATCAGCGACACACAAAAAATTATCAGTCCGTGGGTTAGTGGAATGCTAATATCTGTTAATAACGGTACCGTACTTTCAAAACCGAACTCTTCCATGACTTGGGCTTGATCTCCCGCTAAATTTATGGGATTGGCATGAAAATAAAACACAAATGGAGCCACGAGAACCGCCCCGGCAATGATTCCCGTTAAGGTTAAAATCATAGTCTCTGCCATCAACATCCAAACTAATTTTAGTTTTTTCATGCCTATAGATACCATCACGCCCAATTCATAAATACGCTCTTGAGTCATCATAAGTACCGTGCCGAAGATTCCGAATGTGATAATCATGTATAAAATAAAAACCATTAATAATCCGCCAACGCTATCGGCAAGAATGGTTTGTTCTAATTCGGGCAACATTTTTTTCCATCCCATCACTTCATACACATTGTCATCTAACAATTGTTGGAGGTTTTGGATTACTTTTTCAGTAGATATCGCGGTGTTTTTATCGATAATCAGATTGGTAATTCTATTTGGGGCAGAAAGGTATTCTTGCACTGTTTTTAAAGGCATGAATACATTGAGGTCATTAATTTTTGGGTTCTTCATATCAACGATACCACAGATGTTGTATTTGCCGGCGGCACTCATACCGTGATATCCCTGCCCGATAAAAACTAAGGTATCACCTACTGTTTTTTTAAAGTAGTGAGCCACCCCTTTGGCCAAAATGATATCATTAGTTTGATTTGACAAGAGTTTTCCTTTGATAATTCTGTTGTTCCAGTCAGTTAATAATTGTTCTTTTTCAATGTTAACGCCTTGTATGAAAACCCCTTTGCTTAATTTGTTACTAGACGCCAATGAAAAAGTTTGCAATCGCGGAATAATATGTGTAACGCCTTTAACAGATTTTAGTGTGTCTGCCAATCCTTTATTAAAAACCAATGAATTGTCTAAATTTTGTTCATCCCAAAAGTGTTTGGCATGCACTTGTACATAACCGGTATATTTGCCAACTACATTTTTTATCATGTGGTCATACATGCCCAGTTGCATCGAACGCATAAACACTGCCAAAAATACGGCGATACTTACCGAAGAAATGGTAATCAAACTTCGTTTTTTATTGCGCCAAAGGTTTCGCCATGCCAGTTTTAAAATCATTTTTTCTTAATGGTTGTTTTTAGTGGTTGAATGTGTGAATGTGTGAATGTGAATGATTGAATGTGTGAATGATTGAATGTGTGAATGATTGAATGTGTGAATGATTGAATGCTTTAATGATTGAATGCTTCAATGTGTGAATGCTTTTATTTTTTACCGTAGCCGTTTCATATAATTTGAGGTAAAATAAGTATCAGGAATACTCAAGTCAAACTTCCAAACCAAGTATTCGATGACTGTTTTTTGCCCTTTTTTATCTACCGGAATATATT
>DRQI01000306.1 GCA_011330545.1 Flavobacteriia bacterium | reverse complement strand
GCCTAAGCCCGAAAACAGTTTGTCTACACGTACCAATTTCTCTCCAAACAATTCAGATAGCCTACCCGCTGCCAAACGCCGCATCAATTCCATTTGCCACAACCTGTCTTGTGCATGTACATAGCCCAATGCCCTACGCGCATCCAATTCATTTTGGGCATAGATATGCGGAATACCGTAGTTGTCATAAAAAACGTCTACTTTATCTTGTAATGAGGCGAGCTGTAAGGTTCCGTTGTAAGTGGGTTGAAGGCTGTTTTTAAAAACAAAAAGGCCTATCACTATAATAATACTTAAAACTGCTAAAATTTTAAGTACCTTTTTTAGAATGCGCATTTTTATGGGGTTTAGGTTATCCAAATATATAAAAAACTGCCATCTTTTTATGTAACGCTGCCCTATTCATAAACCCAATACAACGATATAAACCCGTCATAAACCTCATTTTTTTAAAAAACACCTGAAAATATTACTGTCATTCACTAGGAATTTATATAAATATATTGTTATCTTTATATACGAAATTGTCATTTTTATCATGTTAATGACTTTTTTAGTATTACGTTAAAAATTGCAAATCAAACTTTATTATGCCCCTCAAATCAACCCCTCAGAGAGTGCTCAACGTGCTCATTATGTTAATTTTTGCCCTTGTTTTAGGAAATATCTACAGTATTTTGAATTATCACTATACCGGAAACACAAAAGGTTTATTTAAACTTTTAAATTTTGACTTAGAGAATAATATCCCTACTTATTATTCGGTTATTACACTTTTTTTATGTTTTATTTTATTGCTATTTATCACTTATGTTAGAAAAAAAGCAGGCTTATCGTACTATTTGTGGTTCATATTGAGTTTGTGTTTTTTATTTATCTCTTTTGATGAATGCATTGAAATACATGAACGGGTTGCTGTTTTTTTAAGGGATAAATTCGCTCTTACCGGTATTTTATACTATGCTTGGGTAATACCTTACGGAATTTTACTCATGGTTTTTGCACTTGTTTATTATTTTAAATTTTTGCTCAAATTACCTCGTAAAACGCAACGTTTATTTTTGGCCTCCGGTTTTATTTATGTGATAGGAGCTATTGGTTTTGAACTGTTAGCGGGAATTTTTCACAATCCGCTAAACAAAATGAACAATACTACTTCTATATTGTATACTTTTGAAGAGTCTTTAGAAATGATAGGTATTGCGCTATTTATTTACGCCTTATTATTGTATATAACAGAAGAATTAAAGGTTACTATCTCAATGCAAAAAACAGCTTCTATCCATTGATGGAAGCTGTTTTTTGTATTCTTTTTTACTTTCTAGAACTCTTCTTCGCCGGTTCTAATCGGGATGGTCTGAGGTGTAAAATCTTGGCCTCCCCATAAATTGCCTTCTTCATCGGTTTTACTGTAATCATACGCCCAGCGGTGTACTTCAGGAATTTCTCCCGGCCAGTTGCCATGCATGTGCTCTACCGGCGCTGTCCATTCTAAAGTATTTGCCCTCCAAGGATTTTTTGAGGCTTTCTTTCCTTTTGCAATGCTAAAGAAAAAGTTGGCTAAGAAAATGAGTTGTGCCAACCCACCGATAATAGCAAAGATGGTAATTACTTTATTAATGTGTAATAAGTCATCAAATATTGGGAATGCGGTATTGTTATAATACCTTCTAGGCAAACCTGCCAACCCGATAAAATGCATCGGGAAAAATACACCATAAGCAGCAATAGCTGTTAGCCAAAAGTGCAGGTATCCTAAATCTTTATTCATCATCTTACCATATAATTTCGGAAACCAGTGGTATACTCCGGCAAACATTCCGAAAATTGCAGAAACGCCCATTACCAAGTGAAAGTGGGCTACCACAAACATGGTGTCGTGTACGTTGATATCTAAGGCACTGTCTCCTAAAATAAGGCCTGTTAAACCACCTGTAATAAAGGTTGATACCAAGCCTATAGAGAATAACATAGCGGGGTTTAGCTGTAAATTTCCCCTCCATAGGGTGGTGATATAATTAAACCCTTTTACCGCAGACGGGATGGCAATCAATAGTGTGGTAAAAGTAAATACCGAGCCTAAAAACGGATTCATACCGGTAACAAACATGTGATGCCCCCAAACTATTGTCGACAAAAAGGCTATGGCGATAATTGACATAATCATCGCACGGTATCCAAAAATTGGCTTTCTCGAATTGGTAGCTATAATTTCTGAGGTAATACCGAGTGCCGGTAAAATAACAATATATACTTCGGGATGGCCTAAAAACCAAAAAAGGTGTTCAAATAAGATGGGTGACCCTCCTTTATAGTGAAGTACTTCTCCTGAAATAAATATATCTGAAAGGTAAAAAGAGGTGCCAAAACTTCTGTCAAAAATAAGTAACAAGGCAGCAGAAAGTAATACCGGAAACGATACTACCCCAATAATTGCCGTTACTAAAAATGCCCAAATTGTCAATGGCAACCTTGTCATTTTCATACCTAAGGTTCTCAAATTCAATACGGTTACTATATAGTTAAGCGATCCCATTAATGAGGAAGCTATAAAAATTGCCATCGATATCAACCACATGGTCATTCCTAAGCCTGAACCTGACATGGCTTGCGGCAAAGCACTCAAGGGCGGATAGATTGTCCAACCCGCAGATGCAGGCCCTGTTTCAATAAAAAGTGATGCCACCATAATGACACTAGACAAGAAAAATAACCAATAGGAAATCATGTTTAAGAAACCTGATGCCATATCTCTAGCCCCAATCTGCAATGGAATTAACAGGTTACTAAAGGTACCGCTTAAACCTGCTGTCAATACAAAAAATACCATAATGGTACCGTGTATGGTTACTAAAGACATATACATATCGGGGGTAATAACTCCACCTTCGCCACCTTTACCTAAAAAGGCTTCAATAATGCTAAAAGATTTTTCAGGATATGCCAATTGCAAACGAAACAACATAGACATAAACACTCCGATAACCCCCATTACAATACCGGTAATTAGATATTGCTTAGAAATCATTTTATGATCTTGGCTAAAGATATACTTTGTTACAAAAGTCTCTTTATGATGATGATCTGACATATTATAAATTTTTAATTTTTGGCTTAGTTGTTTAAGTTTTGTGCGAATGTTTTTTGGCTGGCTAACCATTTATTGAAGTCTGCTTCTTCATCAACAACAATTTTTAATTGCATGTTATAATGTGAAGAACCACATATTTTATTGCATAATAACAGGTAATCGAACTCTACGGGCTCTTCGCCCTTTTTCTTTCTCAGTTCGTTAATAGCTTCAAACTTGTCTTTGGTATCTTCATTCATTCTCATTTCGGCTGTTGTAACCGTAGGCGTAAAAGCCATTTGTGTTACCATACCCGGCACACAATTCATCTGTGCCCTAAAATGTGGCATAAAAGCGGAATGCAATACGTCTTGCGAACGCAATTTAAAGATTACTTTCCTGCCTTTGGGGAGGTGTAGTTCTTTTACAAATTTACCTTCGCCTACTACTAACGGAATGTCATCGGCAGCATTCTTATCGGTGAAATCAACACCCATGGTATTGGTGCCTTTAATATAACGAACATTGGCATAACCCAGCTCATTATCTTTTCCGGCATAACGTGCCTGCCACTGAAATTGCTTTGCATAAAGCTCTACTATTAAAGGATTTTTTGCACCTGAGGCATCCATTACATTGTTCCATGTCCATAAACCGTAAATAATCAACCCTGCCAAAATCAAGGCAGGAGTAATTGTCCATATCGCTTCCAATTTATTACTATCGGCAAAAAAGTAGGCTTT
>DRQI01000305.1 GCA_011330545.1 Flavobacteriia bacterium | reverse complement strand
TTTTATTATAGAAATGGAAAATTGCCATTAAGATTTGAATCCTTACTTAGGATAACTAACTTTGCTGAGCAAACTAAAAAATTAATAGTAATTTAAGAGCCCGTTTAAAACATTTAAAAAGAGTTCTTACCGTAAAGAGTACAAGTAATTTTTTGTGAAAAAAAGTGCCTTCAACATAGAATTTCAGCAAAAAGACATCACAAGTAAGATTGTGGTTAGTTTAGAACGTATTTCAGAAGCATTCAAATCGCTGCTGTGGGAGTATGCAAAGGTTATTGGGTTGAGTCCGATTCAAATTCAACTCTTAATTTTTATCGCTTACCATAAACCTGAATTGTGTAAAGTGAGCCAGTTGGCCGATGAGTTTAATATTACAAAACCAACGGTAAGCGATGCTGTAAGAATATTGGCTAAAAAAGGCCTTATCGACAAAGAATATTCTGAAGTAGACAATAGAAGCTATACCATCTCGCTCACAGCCAAAGGAAAAGAGATAGTAAACAGTACAGAAAGGTTTGCAGCACCGGTAAAAACCACAATTGAAAGCATGGCGGCCAAAGAGCAAGAAATGTTGTATAGCTCCTTAAATAAGCTAATTTTCAATTTGAATGCAAAAGGGGTTTTAACCATTCAGAGGATGTGCTACGGATGCCGGTTTTATGAAAAAACAACAAGTGCACACTTTTGCAATTTATTAGAAAAAGAATTAAAAACTTCAGAAATTAGGGTAGATTGCCCTGAATTTGAAGGGAAATAAACAATATAAATAAGTAATTACAATGAATACCATTCCTACACAATATCAGATAACAAACCCCATCCATCAAAAAACCTATTTAGTAAATGGTGCGTTAAAAACATGGACAGGAAAAACCACCGAAGTCCATTCGGTTATTTCTTCCACGAAAGAGTACCAACCAACATTATTAGGCTCCATCCCATATATGGAAAAAGATACGGCCATCGAAGCCCTAACTGCTGCTTGCGATGCCTATGACAAAGGCCAAGGCTTATGGCCCACAATGAAAGTGGCCGGCCGTATCAAATGTATGGAAAAGTTTACCGAGATAATGAAAACCAAAAGAGATGAAGTGGTGAAATATTTGATGTGGGAAATAGGTAAGTCATTATCCGATTCACAAAAAGAATTTGACAGAACCATCGAATATATTTACGATACGATTGAAGAATACAAGCAAATAGACAGGGATAGTGCCAAATTTACCAAAGCCGGAGGTATCTATGCCCATATCCGAAGAGGGCCTTTGGGGGTGGTATTGTGTTTAGGCCCTTACAATTATCCGCTAAACGAAACATTTGCGCTGTTGGTACCGGCATTAATCATGGGAAATACTACCATTTTTAAACCCGCAAAGCATGGCGTATTATTGTTTTCACCCTTATTAGAGGCTTTTCAAGAAAGTTTTCCGAAAGGTGTTGTCAATATTGTATACGGCAGGGGCCGAAAAGTGGCAACACCTATCATGCAAACCGGGCGTATCGATGTATTAGCATTGATAGGCAATAGTAAATCGGCCATTGCTTTGCAAGACGAACATCCACATAAAAACCGATTGCGGTTAGTATTGGGCTTAGAGGCCAAAAATCCGGCTATTATCTTACCTGATGCCGATTTAGGCCTTGCTATTAATGAATGCCTTGCCGGATCATTATCTTTTAACGGACAACGGTGTACCGCCTTAAAAATTATTTATGTTCACGACGATATAAAAGACGAATTCATCAAACGTTTTGCCAAAAAGGTAGATGCTTTGCCTTTTGGAAACCCATGGGATGAAGGCGTAAAACTAACCCCATTGCCCGAACCTAATAAAATAGCTTACATACAAGAATTAATAGAGGATGCGTTGGCAAAAGGGGCGAAAATACAGAACAAAAAAGGAGGAAAAACTACTGAAAACTTTATTTTTCCGGCGGTTGTCTATCCTGTAAAACCTACAATGCGGGTGTATGAAGAAGAACAATTCGGCCCCGTAGTACCCGTACTTTCATTTAAAAATATTGACGAGCCCTTAGCAGATATTGCCGATTCTAATTACGGGCAACAGGTGAGTTTATTTGGCAAAAATGTCGATACCCTATCGCGGTTAATAGATACCTTGGTGAATTTGGTATGTAGGGTAAATTTAAACAGCTCTTGCCAACGAGGGCCCGATGTATTTCCGTTTACCGGACGTAAAGACTCAGCAGTATCAACCTTAAGTGTACATGATGCCTTGCGTTCTTTTTCTATCAGGACATTCGTAGCCTCGAAAGACAACCCTTATAACAATGCTATTTTAGAAGACCTAATGGCCTGCGGAAAGTCTAATTTTATGAGTACCGATTATATTTTGTGATTTATGTAGTTGTACACAAAGATGTTGATTTTATGTTGAGTATAAATAAGTTGTAGCACATTTGAGTAAAATTATGAGTAAATTATTAAAAATATCGTTACCGATAGCCATTTGTTTCTCGGTGTTAGTGAACTCGGCTGAAATAAAGGCTCAGAACACAGATTATGAAAAAGGCTTAAATATTACTATCCAATTATACTTGTTAAAAAAAGAAATTTCATCTAATATTTTATTGGGTTTAGTTCCAAAAAATGATTCAGAATTACATAAATGTAAATAAAATATATTACGCTGAATAACCGTGTGTATTTTCGCCGTAACAGAAAAATAGCCATTGTAAGTACCTTAAAAAATGAACACTGCACCAATCATAAAACATTTTTCAAATTATTCTCCATTAAGTGATTCTGAAATTTCAGAACTCAAATCTAAACTTATAGAAAAGAAGGTGAAAAGAAGGCAATTTATCCTTCAAGAGGGTGATGTTTGTAAGCATTATACTTTTGTGGTAAGCGGCTGCTTTAAAATGTATAAAGTAGATGATAAGGGGCAAGAACACAATTTACAATTTGCAATAGAAAATGGCTGGATAGCTGATATAGGGAGCTTTCATACAGACAAGCCAAGCGAATTGTATATTGAAGCGCTAGAACAATCAATAGTATTGCAAATTTCAAAACCCGACTTGATATATTTATATTCCCATTACCCTAAATTCGATAGAAATTTTAGGGTTCTTATAGAAAATGCTTTTATAAGCCTCCAAAAACGTGTACTTCAAAATATCAGTTCTACAGCAGAAGAAAGGTACTTGTATTTTTTAAAAAGCTATCCAAATTTGTTTAACCGGATATCCAATGTTCAAATTGCCTCTTATATTGGTGTAACCCCTGAGTTTTTGAGCAAAATAAGAAAGAGTATTGCCACCAAATAGAAAGCCTAAAACTTCATTTGGGTTAAACTAGCTTAAGATTTTTTCTTAACCTAGCTTATAGGTGCCTTCCCCATTCCTGATTCATCTTTGCAGTATGAAAAATGTAATCATATCCGCAATCGTATTAAGTCTTGTAAATATTGGATGTATTGAAAAAAGGCAAGACAAATCTATTAATGAAATAAATAATAAAAGAATGGAAAAAAAAGACAAAGAGCAAATCGAAAAATTATTAATGGCCTACAAAGAGTCATTAAACACCTCTGATGTAGGCAAAGCAGTAAATTCTTATACAACAGACGGCGTTTTTATGCCCTCAGGAGCACCAACTGCCAATGGTACGGAAGCCATTACAGGAGCTTATGAATTTGTATTTTCTCAAATTCAATTGAATATTGAGTTTTTTATTGAAGAGATAGTAATAGAAAACAATTTGGCTTATGCATTAACAACGTCAAAAGGAACAACGTTAATCCACGCAACAGGAGATACGGTTCCTGAAGAAAATAGAGAATTATTTGTTTTTGAAAGAGAAAATGGCAAGTGGAAAATAGCTCGCTACATGTTTAATAAAATGAAATAATAAGTGTCAAATTTTAAAATATAACAACATGAAAAACAGAATAGTAAATATAATTATTGTAGTGGCACTCGGATTTGCCGGGCTTTCTTTTACAACAAAAGATGGAGCCAAAAAAGAAGCAAAAATAGAAAAGAGTAAAATTGTTTGGAAGGCTTACAAAGTAACAGGGGCACATGTCGGTACGATAGATTTAAAAGAAGGCATTTTAATTTTTGAGAAGGGCAAATTAATTGGTGGTAAATTTACAATTGACATGACAACCATTGCCAATACAGACCAAAAAGGAGAGTATAAACAAAAATTAGAAAAACACTTAAAATCAGATGATTTCTTTGGCGTTAAAACATACCCTGCTTCAACGCTTATATTTGAAAAGGTAAAAGCAATAGGAAAAAATTCTTATCGGGTTACCGGAGATTTAACTATAAAAGGAATTACCAACGCTATTGATTTTGAAATTTCGGTTTACGGTAGAAAAGCTACGGCTACATTAAAAATTGATAGGGCTAAATACAATGTCAAATTTGGCTCTACCAGTTTCTTTGACAATCTCAAAGACAAAGCTATATATGATGAATTTGATTTAGTAGTCGACTTAGAATTCTAAGAATCAAATGCAAAAGGCTATCTATAACATATACCCATAATTAAAAATAGATACCACTTAAAAGCCCTGAAAAGGGCTTTTTATTTTTCCAATTTATGCTAAATTGTGTTGTTGCCTTGTATAATGAAAGAAATTATTTCTTGGTATTTTGTACAATAAGAGCAGTGTGAGCCTCATGTTTTGAGTTTTCCTTTTAAAAATCACAAAAGATAAACCATTGGTTAGCATTTATTTAGTAAATTAGTCGATAAACTAATATAACAAGCATCCTTAAAGTAAATGGCAAAATTGACAAGATACTCGAAGATGTCTAGCTGAGCGAAGTAGCAGCCCTGTTTATTACAACCTTTTTATGAAATAAAAGATTTCGAATTTGGTTTGTACAGAGCATAGCCGACGTACTCAATCTAAATATCTCATAAACTACTAATATTCAATTAGATATTTATATTTTTTGTCATATACTAATCAAATATCTATAAAAAACCATTGTGCGTAATTCTAGGCATTATGGGTGGTAAAATAAGTTAAATAAACCTAATATTATGGCTAAGTACATCTTCGTATTTTTAATCTGCTTTGGCTCAATGAGTGCGCAGACATTTGACAAATCAAAAATGGATAGTTTGTTCAATTTGCTTGAACATAACCAGAAAGGAATGGGAAGCTTTTCTATTTTTTCAAACGGCAAAGAAATATATCAAAAATCATTCGGGTTTTCTAACGTCTCAGACAAAACCAGCGCAAATGAATTGACAAAGTATCGTATTGGTTCAATATCAAAAACGTACACTGCCACGATAATCATGCAACTTGTTGAAGAGGGAAAAATCAAGTTGAATACATTATTGAGCAAATATTTTCCAAAAATTCCAAACGCTGACAAAATCACTATTGAGAGTTTGTTAAGACATCAAAGCGGACTTTTCAACATTACTAATGACGAAAATTTTTCAATATGGATGGTTGAACCGCAAACCCGTGAAAGTATGATTGAACGTATTATTAAAAACGGAACTACCTTTGAACCAAAGGAAAAAACCGAATATTCAAATACAAACTATATCCTGTTGTCATATATTGCAGAGATTGTTGAAAATAAAAATTTTCGTAATATTTTAGAAAACAGAATAATAAAGCCTTTGCATTTAAAAAGAACTGAATTTGGAAATAAAATAAACCCGGCAAATAATGAAGCCTTGTCATACAATTTTGAAAATTCAGAATGGAAGTTGATAGAAAGCCAAACGGATATGAGTGGGCCGATGGGGGCAGGCGGAATTGTTTCAACGCCAACCGAAGTAAATATTTTTTTTACGAATCTTTTTTCAGGAAATTTAGTGTCTGCGAATGCATTATCTCAAATGGAAAATGCAAAAAATGGAGTAGGATTGGGGTTGATGAAACTTCCACTTGGAGACAAAGAAATATATGGGCACGGTGGAAGTATAGATGGTTTTGAATCATTTGCCGCGTACTTTCCAAAAGATAAACTTTCTTTGGTCCTTACTACAAATTACCTTTATACTCAAATTTCAAATGTATTTATTGGAGCAGTTCAAATTTATTTTGGAATGGATTATAAACTTCCTGACTTTGCGCCATTAAAAACCATTGAATTAAAACCAGAAGAACTAGATGTGTATTTGGGTAAATACAGCAGTCCAAATTTTCCAATCGATATTACAATTACAAAAGATGGCAATATTTTACTGGTACAAGGAGAAGGGCAACCGCAATTTCCTATTGATGCCATTAGCAAAGACACTTTCTATTCAGAAAAGGTGATGATTACCTTGAAATTCTTGCCTGAAAAAAAGAAAATGATGGTTGAACAAGGAGGGCAGGTTTATGAATTGACAAAAGAATAAAATTAGCAACAGTATAATCATTGCATAAAAAAATAGCAGTTTTTATGCTTATATGAAGATAATGGTATAGAGAACTATGAATGTTAGAATAAATACCGATACATGGTTTATTTTTTCAATATTATTTATCGGCACGTTAGCTTTATTTATTTTCGCATACATTGCTATTCCTTATTTAATTAGAAAAAAAAATTTGAATAGGATAAAGTACAGATATAACAGAAAGATTAATAACTATAGGCGCCTAGAAATAAAATATTCGGAAATTGAGATTGTAGGTTTGCAAAAGAGTAATCAAAAACTACAAATAGATGCAAAGAATGAGTTACATAAGATCATGCAATCTGATTTGAAAAATGCTAACCTATCGGCATTTTTTTTAAACTTTGAAAAATTATATCCTTTATTTAGCCAATCCCTACTAAAAATAATTCCTGACATTACTGCTAACGAATTAAAATTATGTACTTTAATCAGGCTCAATTTAAGTTCAAAAGAAGTTAGCCAACTATTGAACATCACTCCAGAAAGTGTTAACAAAGCTCGGTATAGGCTTAGAAAAAAAATTGGACTTAACTCTAAAGAAGACCTTTTCGAATTTTTTTTAAATATCTAATAACCTGTTATTTGCATTCCTGTCCATAATTTGTCTATTGTATTTTTTTTGAACCTATCTCAATAAGTTATTCTTTTACATAAAGATATAGCGTATGAGAATTTTTGAAATTATTTTGCTAAGTACAAGTACAATTTTCCTTTTTTTAATGGCTACAAGAAGCTATGGTTTAACGAAAAGAATACCCTTACTATTTTTTAGTAGTGTACTATTGGCACATTTCCTTTTAGAAGGATACCGATGGCAAATGGTTCCTACTTATTTGATAATAGTAATTTTAAGTTGGTGCCTATTTAAAGAATACCAATTTTTCAAAGGAAATTGGTTTAAAAAATCAATGTATGCTGTGTCATTAATCATAATATTACCAATTGCATGGGGTTTGCCTTATGCATTGCCGGCCTTTAACTTACCAAAGCCAACAGGAAAATATAAGGCAGGTTCGCAATACCTCTATTTAAAAACAAATCAAGATGAAATCATTACTCCCAAAACAGCAGATAAAAGAGCTTTGATGATTAAAGTTTGGTATCCGGCCTCACTCAATAATGAAAAAACAGAACCTTATCTGAATGATGGAGACAGAGCAGGCTTTGCAAAAAAATACAGATTGCCAGCATCTGTTTTCAATTATTTAGATTATGTTAAAACGCATACTTTTATTAATCCTTCGATAGCGAAGGGGAAATTTCCGGTTTTAATTTTCTCGCATGGATATTATTCTAATGCTTCCGGTTACTATGCTTTGATTGAAGAAATAGTAAGCCATGGATATATTGTAATGAATATCAATCACACTTATGAAAGTACAGGGGCATTATTTCCAAATGGAGAAATAAAACTGTACAGTACAGCGTATGATAAAGAGCACAATAATAAAGAAATGGCTGAAATGACTTGGAATGCAATTCAAAATTATAAAAAAGCGACAAATTCTAACGAGCAATATACTGCCATTGAAAACCTTATTCGTAATTAT
>DRQI01000304.1 GCA_011330545.1 Flavobacteriia bacterium | reverse complement strand
CTGACTATTTTCTAAATACTATTCACCCGTTTTATAGCCTCAGTAAAATCATCCAAATCATTATCGTTCATCACCAAATGTAAGGCTTCATCGCTTACTTTTTCGGCATTGTCATGCGGAAACCCCAATCCGATAGCAACCCTACGCAAAAGGGAAACCTCATCTAACGATACGGTATCATCAGCATAAACCATTTGCGTTAGATTATACAATCGTTTAACACGGGCATCATAACTTACCGGTGGATGAAACGGATAACTATCCGGATTTTTACTAATTTTTTTATATTCATCGTCACTAATGTGTAACTTTTTTGCCATACGATGTAATAATTTTTGCTCTCCTTCGGTAATTACCTCATCGGCTTTTGCCAATTTGACAATATTGGCAAAATGGCTTATATTTTCATTATGGGTTCCACCCGAGTACAAATCTGATACAGACATATTTTTTTCTTATAAATTATTTTAGTTTTTTAATCGCATCCATAAAATCATCTAGTGAATAATTATTGATTATTAAATGAATGGCTTTTTCGCATATTTTTTCAACCTTCTCGGCAGGAAATCCTAAACCAATCGCCAACCGCTGTAACAAATCAACCTCATCGCCAATAATCTCGCCATCAATAAAAATGATACGTGTCAAATTATACAAACGTTCAATTCTTTCATCATAACATATCGGAGGATTGATAGGATAGATATCCGGATCTTTCATAATCTTCTTATACTCATCTTTCTCAATATCCAATCGTTTTGCCAGTCTATCTATTAATTCCTGTTCTTCTTTTGTAATCACTTCATCCACCAATGCCAACTTGACAATATTGGCAAAATGGCTCAAATTTTTTCTATGAGCATTGCTTTCATATAAATCTGATATTCCCATATTCCTCTTTTTTTAGATTCCAAAGATAAATAAACTCATTATTTTTTCTAATGATTTTAATAAATATATCTTTGCCAAAAATCGAAACAATTGAGTAAACAAACAATTGTTAACTTTTACGGGCAATCTGATAAACTTAAAATGGTTGTTCAACTTCTAAAACAGCAAAACCAAAAGCTCTCTTTACAGCATTTGGCGGGGTCTTCATTGTCTTTTGTCATCGCTAGTTCTTTTCAGAAAGTAGAAAAACCCTATTTGCTTATTTTTAACGATAAAGAAGAAGCCGCCTATTATTTAAACGACTTAGAGCAGCTTATTGGCGCACAAAATGTACTTTTTTATCCGGGTTCTTACCGACGTCCTTATCAAATAGAGGAAACCGATAATGTCAATATCTTATTGCGCTCTGAGGTCTTGAACAGAATTAACTCACGTAAAAAACCCGCCATTATTATTACCTATCCCGATGCATTGTTTGAAAAGGTAGTGACAAAAAGCGAATTGGACAGAAACACCTTAAAATTAAGTGTTGGCGAAGAAATTTCGCTTGATTTTGTCAATGAAATGCTCTTTGAATACAACTTTAACCGTGTTGATTTTGTAACCGAGCCTGGAGAATTTGCCGTAAGAGGCGGAATTATCGACGTATTTTCATTTTCTAACGAACACCCTTATCGGATAGAATTTTTTGGTGATGAAGTAGACAGTATTAGAACTTTTGATATCGAAACTCAACTCTCTACCGAAACTCAAAAGAAAATTAGCATTCTACCGAATGTAGAAAATAAAAAATTACAACCTGCCTGCCAAACGGGCAGGGAAAAACGTGAGAGTTTTTTAAAATACATCTCTTATAAAACTATTGTTTTTATAAAGAATAAAGAACTTCTTTTAGGAAAATTAGACGCCTTATTTGAAAAAGCTACTACCGCCTTTTCTAAAATCAAAGAAGGCGTACAACTCGCTGAACCCAATGCCCTATTTTGTAACGGAAAATTAATTGAGCAGCAATTAGAAAGCCTGAGTTTGGTAGACATTTTATATGCTAACCCCAATAGGTTTCAAAACGCTGTCAGGTTTGATACTTTTCCGCAACCTTCCTTTAACAAACAATTCGATTTATTGATAAAAAACTTACATGAAAATACCGAAAAAGGATTCAAAAATTACCTGTTCTGTTCAAATGAAAAACAAGCCGAACGGTTTCATGATATCTTTCGAGATATTGACGATAATGTAGTTTATAAGACCCTTATTTTTCCGCTATATCAAGGATTTATCGATACTGATTTAAAAATTGCCTGTTATACCGACCATCAGATTTTTGAACGCTATCACAAATTCAGGTTAAAGAGCGGTTTTGCCAAAAAGCAAGCCATTACCCTTAAAGAATTAACGAACTTAGAAGTAGGTGATTACGTAACCCATATTGACCATGGTATTGGCAAATTTGGCGGACTACAAAAAATTGAAGTAGAAGGAAAACAACAAGAAGCCATTAAATTAATCTATGGAGACCGTGATGTGCTGTACATCAGCATCCATTCTTTACATAAAATTAGCAAGTTCAATGGCAAAGATGGTAAAACTCCTAAAATATACAAATTAGGCTCCGGGGCTTGGAAAAAATTAAAACAAAAAACCAAAACCCGTGTCAAACAAATTGCCTACGACCTTATCAAACTCTATGCAAAACGCAAAATGCAAAAAGGCTTTCAATATCATCCTGACAGCTATATGCAATTAGAGTTAGAATCGAGTTTTATGTATGAAGACACTCCTGATCAATTAAAGGCTACCCGAGATGTAAAAGCCGATATGGAAAATGAACAACCTATGGACAGGCTCGTTTGTGGAGATGTTGGTTTCGGAAAAACCGAAATTGCCATCCGTGCTGCTTTTAAAGCTGTTGACAATGGCAAACAAGTGGCCATACTAGTACCCACTACTATTTTGGCCTTTCAGCATTTTAAAACTTTTACCGAGCGTTTACAAGGGTTTCCGGTAGTGATAGATTACCTCAACCGGTTTAGAACCGCTAAACAACGCACTGAAATTTTAAAAAACTTAGCCAATGGCAACATCGATATCATCATTGGCACTCATCAATTGGTCAATAAAAAGGTGATTTTTAAAGATTTAGGCTTACTAATTGTCGATGAAGAGCAAAAATTTGGGGTTTCTGTTAAAGACAAACTCAAGACTATCAAAGAAAATGTCGACACTCTGACGTTAACGGCTACGCCCATTCCAAGAACGTTGCAGTTTTCGTTAATGGCAGCACGCGATTTGTCAATTATCAATACACCCCCACCCAACCGCTATCCTATTGAAACGCATGTCATCCGCTTTAGCGAAGAAATCATCAGAGATGCTATTCAGTATGAGATTTCTCGTGGCGGACAGGTATTTTTTATCCATAACAGGATAGAAAATATCAAAGAAGTTACCGGGATGTTACAGCGTTTATTGCCCGATGTCAAAATTGCCATCGGCCACGGACAAATGGACGGAAAAAAACTAGAACAATTGATGTTGGCATTTATGAACAATGAATTTGATGTATTGGTATCTACTACTATTGTTGAAAGCGGATTAGACATCCCCAATGCTAATACTATCTTGATTAATAATGCCAATAATTTTGGATTATCTGACTTACACCAAATGCGTGGGCGCGTAGGGCGTTCTAATAAAAAAGCCTTCTGTTATTTTATTACGCCGCCATACCATATGATGACTGATGATGCCCGCAAACGCATCCAGGCCCTAGAGGTTTTTTCTGAATTGGGCAGCGGATTGAACATCGCCATGAAAGATTTGGAAATTCGCGGTGCCGGAGATTTATTGGGTGGTGAACAAAGTGGGTTTATCAACGACATTGGTTTTGATACCTACCAAAAAATATTGAATGAAGCCATTGAAGAATTGAAAGAAAATGAATTTAAAGGGCTCTATAAAGACAGCTCAGGCAAACCGAAAACCTTTGTAAAAGAAATACAAATTGATACTGATTTTGAATTGCTCTTCCCCGATGATTATATCAACATCATTACCGAACGCTTGAATTTGTATAGCGAATTAGGCGACTTACAAAACGAAGACGAATTAGTACAATACCAACAACGTATCATTGACCGGTTTGGAAAATTGCCAAAACAAGCACAAGACTTATTAGACAGTGTCAGATTGAAATGGGTTGCTAAAAATATCGGATTGGAACGTTTGATTTTAAAGAAAAATAAAATGATTGGTTATTTTATTGCCGATCAGCAATCACCTTTTTACCAAACCGAAGCCTTTACTGAGGTATTACAATTTGTTCAGCATAATATGGCCCTTTGTACCATGAAAGAAAAAGAAACCAAGCAGGGTTTGCGGTTATTATTGACTTTTGACAATATCACCTCTATTGAAAAGGCCTTAGAAACGTTGCGGAAAGTTTAATTTACTTGTCATTCCCGCGCAGGCAGTCCCGAGTATTCGGGATAGGGTGTTAACATTTTAAATACATTACCAACTATAAGTTACATTTAGAATTTTTGAACATACAACTTTTTTTAAGCATGTTACTAATTACTCTGGATTCCTGCCTGCGCAGGAATGACAAAACAAGAATCTAGAGTGCTAGAGTTTTTAATCATTAGCAACTACTATTTTAAATTTAGAATTATGAAGCTTACAACTAATTTAAACATATTACTAATCAATCTGGATTCCTGCCTGCGCAGGAATGACAAAAGCAGGAATGGCATTTGATATGAAAAATGCCATAGGTATTATATTTACATTTTAGCCTGTAAAAGAATTTTTACGCAGTATATTGGTATGGCAAATAATTTACACGGTAACATTTATGAATACAACACCAATACTAAAAAAGGACTCCCAAAAAATTCGGGGTCTCTAAAAAATAATTATAAATGGAATTCTTCAGAAGGATAGACAAACAAGTAACCGAGGCAATCATTCAGCATAAAATCACTCCGAAAAGTGTGGAAGATTTTACTGAAACAATGTTATTTATAAAAGAAAGTAG
>DRQI01000303.1 GCA_011330545.1 Flavobacteriia bacterium | reverse complement strand
TAAAACAATATTGTTTTTCTATTTTTTTTATCAGAAAGTTCGGCAAAAAAAAGTGGCTGCCCTTCGGTTTGTAAAACTTTTGTTGCAAAGCCCCTATTGGTAAATTTTTGTTGTAACCAAACGATATTTTTCGAAATATCTTTAGCTGCCAAGGCATCATTAGGAATTGCTACAAAATCTATTATTTCTTTAATGGCAGTCCTTAGCTGTTGATCTGTGGCCTGCGGAAAAACTAAAGTATTAGCTCCTATTAAGAGAAGAAAAAATATCTTTTTCATTTGTTTTTATTTTATAGTTTTATTTGTCAGGCTTTCTGGCAAGACTGGTAAAATTCGTAATTAACTGTCTCAGCCAGTATCAATCTGAATTGCTATGGCGATGAAATGACTCGTTTCATCATTGACTATTGTAAGATACGTTTAGATTAAACTTTACCTATTACTATTTTAACGTAAAAACTCTGCTTTCTAGCGATGGCTGGTTTTAAATTTCTTATTCGTTTGATGGTTTCTTCTCTCTTTTTGATTCAATCAACATTTTAATTTTTTTCAAAGAAGTTATGACAGTTTCAGAATGGCTTTTCTTTTCCATCAACTCAATTTTTTTCAACATTTCATTATAATTAGCTTTGGGGTATTGATTGACGAGCTCAGTAAAATATTTATCAAGTCCTTTACTCAATAATTTTTTACCTTCTTCAGAAAAACTTTTTTCATCGTTAATTTGGTCTAAGTAGTTATTAAAATTGCTAATTAGGGTCTTAACATTTGAGTTAATAATAGTTTGAGTACTAGAATCATTGGGGTCATCGGCATCTTCAACCAATTCATCATTTCCTAATTTAAAGTACAGCAGTTGTAATCCGAGCCCAAAATGATACACTTTAAGCAATTCTCTATCGTATACAAAATTATCTTTCCGGTCTCTTTTACGGTAAATAGTATTCATATCTTTCCAAAGCCTAAAAAAATCAGAAGCTACTTTATTCTTATGCTTTATTCCTAATTCACTATCTTCTAATACTACTTTAAAATTTTGTTCATCTGTTAATTTCTCAACAATCATTCTAGTTTCCGGATCACTAAAAGACGGAAGTTTTTCATCGGGTTTAATACCATACTTTAATTTCATAATAATATCTTCATAATCATTGGTATCCCAAAACCTTTTGTCGAGATGGTATCTGGCATTTTCCGATTTACAATTCATCAAGGAAAAACAGATAAACAACAGTAAACTATATCTAATTCTTAACATTAATTTGAATTTTTGGGTTTTTAAATTTAGAGAGTAAATTTAATAAACTATCTACTCTTTTCTCATATTTTTTTTGCTCGCTAAAAACATAGCTGTGAAAAGTGTCATAATCATATTTTGCCTGATACTTATTTTTTTCGATTATAATCCTTTCAATTATACTTTTAATTCTTTCTTTCGAAGGCTCATTGAGGGCTGCTATTTCTTTTTTTGCTTTTCTAACAAATAATTCGGTAATTTTAAAATGGTACAGTTCGTGCGATAGCAATTCTTTACTACTAACATGCGAATTGTAAACATAAGAACGCGAAGGATAAAAGTAAGATTGAACCGTAACCTCTTTATCATCAATTTTACTATCTATCGATGTGACGATATAAGCAAAATGTTTATTTCCATATAACGATTTTTTAAAAAATTCAAGCCCCCTGAAGTTTTCAAAAGTTATTTGATCAATCTTATCATAAGTCATTGGTTTTTCATAGTTTAAATAATTGGTATGACTTAAAGTTAAGAAAACAACAACAATGGGAAAAAGAATTATTAAGCTATATTTCAAATACTTACGAAAGTTTTTTAAGGGTTTCTTGTTTCCTAATTTATATTCTTTTATAACTAAAAATAATTGATATAATAAGGGTGAAAAATACACTAAAACTATTAAGAATGCCAGTAAAGTTTCATTCATATTTTATGCTCAACTTTAATTGTCATAGTGACAAAATAACTATGCAATTTGTGTAAATTCATTTTATTTCCTCCTTATACAAAGCTAACAATTTTTAATCAACAATACATTTGCTATTTTACTTACAGCATTAAAATCGCTGTCTTTCTGCCGATTGATTAACAGTTATTTTCTCTTTCAAACAAAAAGAGTTTACTTATTATTTAATTTCTCTTACAAATTCTTCAATGGCCTTTACTCCTTTTTCTTTTAAAAATTTGATAAATGCCGAACCGATAATGGCTCCTTTTGTTTGTGCTGTTGCTTGTAAAAAAGTTTCTCTATCCGAAATTCCGAAACCAACAATTAGCGGATTTTTTAAATTCATGTTAGCAATTCGTTTGAAGTATTGGGCTTGTTCATCTCCAAATCCTGTTTTTGCACCGGTTGTACTGGCAGAACTTACCATATAGATAAATCCGTTTGAAATAGTATCGATAAATCGGATACGCTCTGCTGAAGTTTGTGGTGTAATTAAAAAGACATTGGTTAATCTATATTTTTCAAAAATGGTTTTGTATTGGGCATGATATTCGTCAACAGGCAAGTCAGGAATAATCAATCCGTCAATTCCAATTTCCCGGCATTTTTTACAGAATGCCTCAACGCCAAATTGTAATATCGGATTAAAATATCCCATAAGCAATAGTGGG
>DRQI01000302.1 GCA_011330545.1 Flavobacteriia bacterium | reverse complement strand
TCAACCGTTTGATATCTCTTTTACTCAAGTCATAAAAAGGGGCTGTCCTATTCTTTTTTTGTTGTTTAAAAAAGACGCGTTGCAGGTTAGACATATGCTCTCGCATGGCCTCCTCGGCATATTGTTGCATTCTGGAATCTAGAGTGACGTATATTTTTAATCCATCTCTAAAAATATCATATTCTTTTCCATCCGGTTTCGGATTGTCTTTTACCCAGCCTTTTAAAAACCCTCTAAGATATTCCCTAAAATAAGTGGCCATACCAAAACTGGTATCTTCTTTATGAACATCTAAATGAAGAGGAAGTTTTTGTAATGAATCTTTTTCTGTACGTGTAATAAAACCGGATTTTTTCATTTGTTTCAAAACAACATTACGTCGTTTTTTAACCAATTCAGCTCTTCGCAATGGATTATAAAGTGATGAATTTTTTAACATTCCCACCAGCATTGCGGCTTGTTCTTGAGTTAAATCTTTTGGTTCGACTCCAAAATAAATACGAGATGCTGAACGGATACCCACCCCTTGATTTAAAAAATCGTATTTATTCAAATACATCGCCAAAATTTCTTTTTTGGTATATTGTTTTTCTAGGCGTACCGCAATGATGAGCTCTTTTATTTTTTGCTTTATTCTTTCGATGAGATTCTTAGAACCTTCTCCGTGAAACAGCAGTTTTGCCAATTGCTGTGTAATGGTACTGGCACCACCTCTTGTTCCTAAAAAAACCACGGCTCGGGTGGTACCCCTAAAATCAATGCCTGAATGTTCGTAAAAACGTTCATCTTCGGTGGCGATTAAAGCATTAACCAGATTTTCGGGTAGATTTTTGTACTTTATTGGAGACCTGTTTTCTTTAAAATAACTCCCTATGGTTTTATGATCAATAGAAATTACTTGAGTTGCTAAATTGCTCTTAGGATTTTCTAATTCTTCAAAAGAGGGCAGTGGCCCAAAAACATCTAAAGAAGCCAAAACGAATAAAAGTACAATAAAAGCTATTCCGGCAAAGAAAAGCCGCCAAATCCATTTGGTAATTTTTTTAAAGGTTTTATTTTGAGATGATTTAGTTGCCATTTTTGGTTATTTTTTCAATTTGCAGCCCTACATCGGTAATACCATCGAGTAGTGTAATTCCGTTTACCTCACCACTTTTTCGCATGGCGTGTTGAATAGAAAAGGTATACGTGCCCTTGGTAGGAAAAGCTACATTGGTTTTATATTCTAATTTATTTTCTTTGATATCGGTAAAGCCCGAACCTAAAAATTTCCCTTGCGCATCTGTCATTTCATATTCTAACGTGTCAACTACGGTATTGTTATCCGGAAAGTGAATATCTACTATTAAAAATAAATTGCTGTACGGATAATCATTGTTGTTTCTTATATTGATGTACACATTGTTTTTTGAGAGGGTATCTACCGGGTTAAAGGTAAAACTCACGATAGAATCTTTATGCCATTGTGCTTTTGAAATGGGCTTATAGGTATCAAAGACTGTTGTATCATTACACGAAATGATACTCAGGGATATTATTATAATAATTACTAGTTTACGCATTTTTGCGATTTGTTTTTCTTCTGTTATTACGTCTTTTTTTGCCCCTTCTTCGTTTGTTTTTGTCAAAACGTGTTAAGCTGTCTTGCCCTACTACATCGGTAAAAGAAACGTCTTTTTCACTTTCAAAATTTAGTTCAAGGGCATAATTTTCTAAACTTTCAACTTTTTTATTTTGTTTGTTGGCTTCAATAATTTCGTTTACCTGGTCTACTTTTAAGGTAATCCAATGTACAGGATTATCTTTATAGGCATACCAAAATAACCCTTTAAAAATATCCATTTTTTGAAAAACACCAATACCTTTTTCTGTTTTGAGCCAGGTATCGGTTTTAGGAAATCCTTTTAAGGCGTCTAAATACGAATCGAGTTCATAATTTAAGCAACATTTTAATTTGCCACACTGGCCTGCTAATTTTTGTGGGTTTAAAGACAGTTGTTGGTATCGGGCGGAAGAGGTGCTTACCGACCTAAAATCGGTTAGCCAAGTAGAGCAACACAGTTCACGGCCACAAGACCCAATACCTCCCAAACGGGCGGCTTCTTGCCGTAGGCCTACTTGTTTCATCTCAACCCTAATTCTAAAAGTAGAGGCTAGTTCTTTAATAAGTTGCCTAAAATCTACTCGGTCATCTGCCGTATAATAAAATGTAGCTTTATTGCCATCGCCTTGATACTCAACATCAGAGAGCTTCATTTGTAGTCCTAACCGGCTGATAATCAATCTCGATTTTCGCTGAACGTCTAATTCTTTTTCGCGCGAAGCAGTCCAAATATCAATATCCCTTTGAGAAGCCTTTCTATAAATTTGTTTGATTTCTTCGCTGTCAACGGCAATATTCTTTTTTCTGAGTTGTACTTTTACCAATTCTCCTGTCAAAGAAACCGTACCGATATCGTGCCCCGGCGAAGCTTCTACCGCTACTATATCTCCAATGCATATCGGTAATTTTTTGGCATTTTTATAAAAGTGTTTTCTTCCGTTTTTAAAACGGACTTCCACAATGTCAAAGGGTGCTTGCCCAGTAGGTAGTGACATGTTTGACAGCCAATCGAAAACGGTTAATTTATCACAACTTCCGGTACCACAACTCCCGTTACTTTTACAGCCTTTTGGGATACCGGCAGTCTCTGTAGAGCAATTATTACAGCTCATAGTATGTTTATATTTTGAAATCGGGGTTTTTAAAAATAACCGATTGTAAATTCATAAATAATTTTTATAATTTGTAAAGATAATCAATAATAATAAAAGTAAAATTATCCTTTGAGAGATTCATAACTATTTTACAAATTGGCTTTGCAATATTCTTATCTTTGCACATGCTTTTTAACGATATCATCAATCAAACTACCGTAAAAAAACAACTTATACATGCTGTTGAAAGTAACAGAATTGCACATGCACAATTATTTGTAGCTCCTGAGGGGACGGGTGCTTTGCCCTTGGCTATTGCGTATGCACAATATATTTTATGCGGCAATACAGGAGGCGAAAATAACACCGGAGAAGCTTCTTGTAATGTAAAATTTGAAAAACTAACCCATCCTGATTTGCATTTTGCCTTTCCGGTGGCAACCACGGCAAAAGTTAAAAGGCATCCTGTAAGCGACTTGTTTTTAGCAGAATGGCGCGAGTTTATTACAGAGAACCCTTACGGGAGTTTACTCGATTGGTATGGGCAATTGGGTATTGAAAACAAGCAAGGCCAAATAGGCGTTGACGAAGCAGAAGCCATTGTTAAAAAATTATCCTTAAAATCGTATGAAGGTTCTTATAAGGTTTTGATAATATGGATGGCCGAAAAAATGAATATAGCGGCTTCTAATAAATTGTTAAAACTCATTGAAGAACCGCCCGAGAAAACGGTGTTATTATTAATTGCCGAAAATGAAGATCAAATTCTCAAGACCATTTTATCGCGTTGCCAACTGATAAAGTTAGTTCCGTTAAGCGAAAACCATATTGTCAAAGCATTGGTAGAAAATGAAGGGCTTGCTGAAAATGAAGCTGTTAAAATTGCACACCAAGCCCATGGAAATTGGAACAAAGCCTTACAGTTAACACACAATGCTACTAATGACACCCAATTTGAACAATGGTTTATTACTTGGATTCGGGCTGCCTTTAGAGCCAAAGGGAATGCAGCCATCATTCAAGAGTTGGTAAGTTGGAGTGAAACTATTGCCGCCACCGGTAGAGAAGTACAAAAAAGTTTTTTACACTATTGTTTGCAATTTTTTAGGCAAGCCATGTTAAAAAATTATGCTGCCGATTCGTTGGTGTTTTTAGAACCTGCTACGCCAAATTTTGACTTGGAAAAATTTGCTCCTTTTGTACATAGTGCAAATATTTTAGCCATTCATAAAGAAATAAATGAAGCCATTTATCATATTGAAAGAAATGGAAATGCTAAGATTATTTTACTTGATTTATCTATTAAATTAACACGATTACTGCATCAAAAAGAAAGTATTTAGCTTAAATTTTTATACCACTTAACCAAAATTTATCGCCACTTACATTATATAAATCACCACTTACTATTTTTACTTATTAAGAGCTATGGTTATTGCTTTTATTTGAAAACTAAATACTTAAAATTCAGTTTTTGATAAAAATGATTAAATTTGAGAGGCTTTCCTTAAAAAATACGAGTATGAAAAAATATAATTTTTTACTTGTCGTAATACTCTCCTTACTACTATTTAAGAATAAAGGGTTGGCACAAAATCAGTATAAAATTGATAGTTTAAAGCAGTTAATAAATAGAACATCTTCAGATTCTGTGATGGCCAAAATTAATGCTTATAAAAATATTTGTTGGGAATATGCTGTTACTCGATCTAAATTAGATTCTGCTCGTTTTTATGCTGATAGCGTTAAAATACTTTCACAGAAAATCAATTATCAAGATGGTATTGCACAATCACATTTCTACTATGGTGTCATAGGACGTTTTAGTGGTAATTATTATGAAGGATTAAATCATTTAGATAAATATTTAGATTATTACCAAAAGTTAGGAGACAGTCTAAAAGTAGAAGCTGGATTATTTCAGAGAGGTGTAATTCATTATAATTTAGGAAATTACGCTGAAAGTTTAGTTTCCTATTATCGCATCTTGGCTATTTATAAAAAGAGAAATATGCAAAGTAGCATAGCTACTGCTTGGCATAGTATAGGCCATATTCAAAGAAAAATGAATAAGTATAATGATGCTATTGAAAGTTATAAAAAATCAATAAAGATAAAAGAGAATTTTAACGATAAATCAGGTGTACTATTATGTCTTATATCCTTAGGAAACACTTATGGAGAACAAAAAAAATATGTTCTGGCAGAAGAAAAAATGCTTGAGGCGCATAAACTTAGCAAAGAAATAAATACACCATATTTAACAGCCTCTGTTTTAGAAAGTTTAGGAAATATCTATCAAGAATCATCTAGTTATCAAAAAGCGCATTATTACTACAAAGAAGCATTAAACATCCGCAAAGGTTTGCCGTCAAAGAAGGACATTGCAATAAGTCTTAATGCTCTTGGAGTAAATAATATAAGTTTAAAAAAGTATAAAAAAGCTGAAGAATACCTTCTTAAAAGTTTAGAGATTTCGAAAGAAATTGATGTAAGACCAATTCTGCTTAAAAATTATAAAGCATTAAAAGAACTAAGTCAAACCAGACGAAATTTTAAAGAAGCCTTAAAATATCAGGATGCTTTTATAATTGTTAAAGATTCTATTTTTAATAGAGATAAAAACAAACAAATGGTTGAATTAGAAACTAAATACAAAGTCGCACAAAAAGAACAAGAAATAGCACTCCTTACCAAAGAAAACCAATTACAAGAGGCAAAATCTCAAAAAGAAGCTGACTTAAGAAAAGCATTAATTGTAGGGCTCATCTTGTTGACCATTATTGGAGGCTTGCTATTTTATAGTATGCGTCAACGTTTAAGAAATCAAAAAATGTTGGTAGAAAAGAATGAAGAAATTAAACGCTCGCAATACAGAGAACAATTGCAAGTATTAGAAATGAAAGCACTGCGTGCGCAGATGAATCCTCATTTTTTATTCAATAGCCTCAATTCTATCAATACTATGATTTTAAGTGATGAAAATGACAACGCCCGTAAATACCTTTCAAAATTTTCTAAATTGGTGCGTTTAATGCTAGAGAATTCTGAGCAGTCTCATGTTTCATTAAAAGATGAAATTTCTATGTTAGAGACCTATATACAGTTAGAAGCCTTGCGATTCAATAATAAAATTGAATATAAAATTGAAGTTGATAAAACCATAAATCAAGAAGATACTTATTTACCCTCAATGGTATTACAACCTTTTGTAGAAAATGCTATTTGGCATGGCTTATTACATAATGACAAAAAAGGTTTGTTAACCATTATTATAAAAGAAGATGCCGAAAACTTATATTGTAGCATTATTGATAATGGCGTTGGAAGAGACAAATCGCTTACTTTACAAAAAGAAGGGGGGCTAAAAAAGAAATCAATGGGGATTAAAATTACTACAGAACGTTTAAGGTTATTAACACAACAAAAAATAAACGAAGTAATTGCTATTATAGACTTAAAAGATGAAAATAACAATGCAATAGGTACACAAGTAAATATACAAATACCACTTTCTTGATATGATAAAAGCCTTAATTATAGATGATGAAGCAAAAGCCAGACAAGGTTTACGTTTGGTGTTAGAAAAGTATTGCCCGGATGTAGAAATACTTGCATTATGCGAATCGCCAAAAATAGGGCTAGAAAAAATAAACGAATTGCAACCAGATTTGATTTTTTTAGATGTACAAATGCCCAAAATGTCAGGTTTTGATTTGTTAGAAAAAATACCTGAAATTAATTTCGAAGTTATTTTTGTAACGGCTTATGATCAATATGCAATAAAAGCCATTAAGTTTAGTGCATTAGATTACTTACTTAAACCAATTGATGTAGATGAACTTATTACTGCTGTACAGAAAATTTCAAAAAGACGAAAAAACCGAATCATAAAATATCAATCATTACTCAATAATGTAAAAACAAATACTAAAACATTAACACGTTTGGCAATACCTTCTGATAATGAAATTATTATGCAACCTGTTGAAGACATTATCTATTGTGAGGCAGATAGCAGCTATACAACACTTCATTTAATTAATGATAAACAAATAACGGTAGCCAAAACCTTAAAAGAATTTGAGAATATCTTACCACAAACCAATTTTTGTCGTATCCATCATTCTACATTGGTAAATATCAGTCATATCGTAAAATATGTTAAAGGCGAAGGCGGTTATGTTATTATCTCTAACAATAAGCATCTAAATGTGTCTCGTAGAAAAAAGGAGTGTTTTTTAAAAATACTACAACAAGGTTAATGCCAACTAACACGTATTGTTTACCACATACTACTTGATACTTACCACTTACTGTTTCTCTCTTAAATACAGCTAATTAACACCCTAGTTTTACGGTATAATTAATAAAAATATATCGTTATGAAACTTATTAGAAAAACAGAAAGTTATGCATTGCTATTTTTAGCAATCGTATTTTTATTTATGTCTTGTAATAAGGATGATGTTGTTGAAATAGACAATAGCTTTCCGCCAGATTATATTGTACTTAAAGAGTTGTACGATGCCAATTCAGGGAATACCCTAGGATGGAATTTTGACGACACCTCGATGAAAAGTTGGGGGGGTGTAAC
>DRQI01000301.1 GCA_011330545.1 Flavobacteriia bacterium | reverse complement strand
GAAATGGCAGGAGTTCCCGCATCAGAAATCAAAGCAATGGTTTCTCCTGATTTTAACCTTTCGATAATTCTATCCACCACTTTATGCTCATTATGCATGTGATGGCTTTGCATTTGGGTTGAAATATTAAAATGTTTTAATAACTTTCCTGAAGTACGTGTGTCTTCAGCCAATATCAAATCAACCGTTTTTAAAATTTCAACGGCTCTAAAAGTCATGTCTTTTAAATTGCCAATAGGCGTCGGAACGATATATAGTTTACTCATTTCCAACAAAGGTAAATGTTTATTTGATTTGTTTCTCAACTTCTTTTATGTTAAATTGAACGGTCACCTTTATAAAATTATAATGACCCCAACAAAAATAATTGTTAGTTCCCTTTTGATGATAAGTTCTGTAATCTGTGCACAGAAATCCAGATTAGGAGAAACTGCTAAATTTAGTGCAAAGGCCAACCTGGTCTCTTTTAATAATTCCGGCAATCTAAATTACGACAGCTTACTAAAAATTGACAAACCTATGGCGATATTCTTTTGGCTGTCAACTTGTGGGCCTTGTATCAAAGAATTAAATGCTATTCACAAAATGAACGGTTTTAAAGAAATAAAAAGCCATGTCAAAATTATTGTTGTCTCTGATGATAAACCATCAAATTATAAAAAAGCAACAAACATTGCAAAACTAAATCAATGGGAGTTTGAGCTGTTTTTTGATAAAAATTATCGATTGAGAAACAGCCTGTTAAACAATTGGTATGGCGTTCCCCAAATTATGATACTCGATAAAGATAAAAAAATTGTCCTCCATAAATTTGGATACCGACAAGGTGATGAACATAAGATCGTAAATAAGCTTAAAGAACTTATTTATCAATAACGGGTTGCCGAAGTCAGTCAGGGCTTCACTTTAAGTAAAACCCTGACTATCTTAACAAAACCCTGACTAATCCTAAACACTCTAAAAAGGGCTATTAAAATAATTCACTATACCATAAAAAACCCTAATTTTGCAACCTCAAAATAAAAAAGATGTACAGAAGCCATACCAACGGAGAATTAAGAGCAACACATATCAATCAAGAAGTCACCTTATCGGGATGGGTACAAAAAGTGCGCGATAAAGGGTTTATGATTTGGGTAGACTTACGCGACCGTTACGGAATTACACAACTTATTTTCGACGAAGAACGCAGTTCAACAACTCTAATGGCACAAGCCAAAACACTGGGAAGGGAATTTGTCGTTCAAGTCAAAGGAACCGTAATTGAAAGGACTTCTAAAAATCCGAATATCCCCACAGGAGATATCGAAATTTTGGTGTCTGAACTCGAAATTTTAAACGAAGCCTTGCTTCCGCCGTTTACCATTGAAGACGAAACCGACGGCGGTGAAGAATTGCGCATGAAATACCGTTATTTAGATATTCGCCGCAATCCGGTAAAAGAAAATCTCATTTTCCGCCATAAGGTTACTCAAGAAGTGCGAAACTACCTCTCTAAAGAAGGTTTTATAGAAATAGAAACTCCGTATCTGATAAAATCTACTCCTGAAGGTGCCCGCGATTTTGTAGTTCCCAGCCGAATGAATGAAGGCCAGTTCTATGCTTTGCCACAATCGCCCCAAACCTTTAAACAATTATTGATGGTAGGCGGCATGGATAAATATTTTCAAATTGTAAAATGCTTTCGCGATGAGGATTTACGCGCCGACCGCCAACCCGAATTCACCCAAATTGACTGCGAAATGGCCTTTGTAGAACAAGAAGATATTCTCAATGCTTTTGAAGGATTGACCCGCCATTTATTAAAAGAAATTAATGGTGTTGAGGCCGCTAAATTTCCGCGAATGACTTACGATGAAGCCCTACAGAAATACGGAAATGACAAACCCGATATTCGTTTCGGAATGGAATTTGGCGAACTGAACGAAGTGGCACAACACAAAGATTTTAACGTATTTAATGCTGCCGAATTAGTTGTTGGTATTGCCGTTCCCGGAGGAAATGCGTATTCACGTAAAGAAATTGACAAACTAATCAATTGGGTAAAACGCCCACAAATTGGAGCCCTGGGAATGGTCTATGTACGATGTAATGAAGATGGTTCATATAAATCTTCTGTCGATAAATTTTACAATCAAGAAGACTTAGCCAAATGGGCAGCAAAAACCGGGGCAAAAACCGGAGATTTAATCTGTGTACTTTCCGGTGATACTAACAATGTAAGAGCTCAACTAAGTGCCCTGCGTATGGAATTGGCAGAGCGGTTAGGCTTACGTAACCCTAAAGAGTTCGCACCTCTTTGGGTAGTAGATTTTCCTTTATTGGAATGGGATGAAGAAACCAATCGTTTTCATGCCATGCACCATCCGTTTACATCTCCTAAACCTCAGGATATTGAATTGTTAAAAACCACTCCCGGAAAAGTACGTGCCAATGCCTATGATATGGTGTTGAACGGCAATGAAATCGGTGGGGGTTCTATAAGAATTCACGATAAAACTACACAGGAAATGATGTTTGATTATCTCGGTTTTACCAAAGAAGAAGCCGAAGCGCAATTTGGCTTTTTAATGAATGCTTTTGAGTACGGCGCACCTCCGCATGGTGGAATCGCT
>DRQI01000300.1 GCA_011330545.1 Flavobacteriia bacterium | reverse complement strand
TATAGCACTGGCATTGATACCGTTAATACCGATAGAAAAGGATGGTTTTGAAGCTATTTTGTTACTGGTTTGGAGGTCTATTACACTCGAAACACGTTCGTCATATTTAGGATGTGTACCTTGGTTATAAAAAGATACTTTTGCAATCATATCGGGGTTGAATGCCGAAAGCATTCCGAAAAAATGGCCATTGTGATAAATGTTGATATGGTCATAAAGAAGTCGATTTTGGTCTAATTTTCCGCCTCTTACGATAAGTCCGGTAGCCGTTTCATTAGGACTCACAACGCCGGGTAATTGTTGTAGGGTTTCTAATACGTCTGCTTCGGTTAATCCGGCTAAAATCCCTAACGATGCCGGTAAAACGGTAAAATTGCCAAATGCATTTTTGCGGATACCTGTTGTTAGATATTGATTTAAGACAATGGTATCTAACACAACACTTTTGATAGTTTTCACGTGTTGGTGAACGACATAATAGGTATCGTTTATTTTTTCAAACCGAACAGAGGCTTTTGCACTTATGGTAACGAGTAATTGTTTTAAAGTACTATTTTTTTTATCGATGCTTACTCTTTTATGCCGAATAAATTTGTCTTGATAAGAAAACCGTACTTGATACATATTTTCTATTTCTTCTAATAAAAACGATAAATTTACATCGTTGTATTTTAGGGTATGTTTTAACGTATTTTGAGCAAAACAAGAAAAAGAGAAGAGTAAAAGAAAACAGGTGCTAGCCGATAGCTTCATTATTTTTTAGAGAGTACAATGTGTTTGTTAGTTTGTATTTTATAATCTAATTCCATTGCATTGAGCACTGTTTTTAATGCAATTTCTTGATCGATATGTGTAAAACTACCTGTAAAAAGTGCATTTACGTCAACAGAATTGGTATCGAAAACCACATCAAATTGGTTTTCGATATCTTTTAACACATATTTTAAGGGCACACTTTTGTATGAAGTTTCATCTGACAACCAATTGGGCTTTGGTGAATTTTCATTGAGGTTTTCGAGTGGGTTTCCATTAATTTTTCTAAATCCTTCGCTAGGATGTAAGATATATTCTTTATGATTAGCGGTGGTTACTTTTACTTTGCCGGCATAGCATATTACTTCGAAGTAATCTGACACAGATTTTACATTAAATTGTGTACCTAACACCGTTACCGAACCATTTTTTGTACGAACTGTAAAAGTACTTCCTTTGGTTACTTTGAAAAAGGCTTCTCCTTTTAAAAAGATTTCTCTATTGGCTTTCCATTGTTTTTCTCGGTAGCTAATTTCAGATTTTGCATTGAGAATGACTTCAGAACCGTCTAACAAAGCAATGGTGTTGTTTTGGCCGTAACCGGTTGTTTTAGAAACTGTTGTTTTAGAAAATAACGTTGTTGTTAATGTGATAAAAAGGATGGCTACCGCAGCCACAGAAATTGCCCACTTGTAGTACAGTGTTCTAATGGTAGCTTTCTTCTTAGCAGCGATCTTTGTTTTTAGCTCAGCATAAGCATCTTCGTTTACATTTTCCAAATTTTCATAAAGGGAGATTCCGCGTTGTAATTTTTTATAAGCCATAAAATCTTCTTCAGTCACCAATTTTTTAAGTTGGGGGTCTGTAATTTCATTGGCAAGCCATTTGGCTAAATACGTGTCGTTATTTATATGTGTACTTTTTTTACTCATGTATACTCTATTAAAACAGTTGACTTAGAAAACACCCTACGTTTTTTATGGTAAAATTTAAACATTTCCAATTTTTTCCCTTAAAATAACTAAGGCATTGTGCATTCTTTTTTCTACTACCTTTACCGATATATTTAATTTTTCGGCAATTTTTTTATAGGTTAATTTTTCTATCCTACTCAATAAAAACACTTCTTTTTGCTTGTCTTTTAAATTATCAATAGCATTTTTTAGTTTCTCGTAAAATTCTTTTTCTTGTAACAAGTATTCAGGGGTTTCGCCGGTAGAATGGCGGGCTATTTTTTTAACTTTTTCTTGATGCTTATAAACTATTTGCTGGTGTTTTTTGGCATTGATAAAAGCATTATTTACTACGGTAAACAAATAATTTTTGGCTTTGCCAACAACTATTTTTTGGCAATTGTTCCACAATGAGATATAGGCATCTTGTACAAAATCTTCGGCAGTAGCCAAATCACCAAATTTAAAATATAAGAACTGTTTTAATTCGTTGGCATATTTTAAGTAAAGTGTTTTAAATACCTTTTCTTCACAAACATTTTTTATATTTTCAGGCATCGAAGAATCAATAGGTTAGTCGAGAATCCAAAAGTATAAAAAAAATAATTAGCCGAAAAAGGAGGGTATTTTCTAAGTCAACTGTTTTATAATAAATCAATAATAACTTTCAAAAATAAAATTTTATGAAATCTAAAAAACTAAAATTGCTTGCAAGCACGTTGATACTGGTATTTGTTTTGCTCGCTTCTTGTAAAAACAACGATACGTTTGTCGGTGCTGACAATACTACAAAAAGTGTATCGGCAAAAACATCTATGGAAGTGTTAAAAACACATTTTAATGATGACGGAACACTAAATGATGCCAACAATCCGGTAGGGAATATCTTATTCGATTTTTGTTTTGAATTTGTATATCCGGTAACCTTATCCTATAATAACGGAACGGAAGTAGAGATACAAAACTTTAACGATTTAATCGAAGTGTTGATAAATATGACTGATACACTGTTTATCAATGGTATTGCTTTTCCGTTTGACGTTGAAGTGGTAGAAAATGGTGCCGTAGTAATTCGGACGATTAATTCTGAGGCTGAGTTTAGAACACTGATAGAAGGTTGTGCTATTGGAGGTGATGACAGTTGTGTATGTACTGAAGAATATGACCCCGTTTGTGTAGAAATACAAACGCCGGATAATGGAAGTTTTACCATGCAATTTCCTAATATGTGTTTTGCCGAATGCGAAGGGTTTACACAAGATGATGTGGTAGATTGTGATAATAACCATCCTCCCGGAGGTAATTTTAACGACTGTTTTCAATTTGTATTTCCGTTTACCATCATAGATGATACCGGTACGGCCATAGAAATCAATAACGATGACGAATTCCAAGTAGCACTATTCTCTACGGTTTCGTATGAATTTGTATTCCCTTTAAGTGTAACGCAAGAAATAAACGGACAAACTGAAACCATTGTTTTAGAGAATAATGAAAGTTTAGTACAATTATTAATAAGTTGTGTTACCCAAAGCTGCAACTGCCCTACAGTGTACGACCCGGTTTGTGTAGCGTCACCTAATGGCGGTATTGTAGAATATGAGAATTCTTGCTTGGCGATCTGCGCCGGATTTACGCCAAATGATTTTGTAACCTGTAATTGACAATATAAGATAATGAAAAAGAAATTGTTGCGCTAACTTGCTAATTAGTATGTTATTTTGAAGAAAAAGGGCCGGTTTTTAATAAGCCGGGCCTTTTTCTTTTTGACTATAATTAATTAAGGGCAAAGATTCCAAAGAGCACTCTTAGGAGCATCGGCAATAATACGAATAGGTTCTTTACGTACCGGATGGATAAAGTTGATTTCGCGTGCATGTAGACAGATACCACCGTCAGGATTGCTGCGATTGGCTCCGTACTTTAAATCGCCTTTGATAGGGCTTTTTATAAATGCCAATTGTGCCCTTATTTGATGGTGCCTACCCGTTTCGAGTGCTATTTTCAGTACCGTATAATTATCTAGTTCTTTAAAAACAGTGTAGTGTAATATGGCTTTTTTACTGCCTTTTGCCTCTTTGCGAAAAACCGTCGATTTATTATTTTTAGGGTTCTTTTTCAGGTAATGTACTAAGGTATCCCTTTCTTTGGCAGGTTTATTTTTAACAATGGCCCAATAGATTTTTTGTAGTTGCTTTTCGCGGAGCATTTTATTAAGGCGTTCTAAAGATTTTGAAGTTCTGGCAAAAATAACAATACCACTGGTAGGACGGTCAAGCCGGTGTACCACGCCTAAAAACACCTTGCCTTTTTTTTGATATTTTTCGGCAATATATTGTTTTACTACTTCGCTTAATGGGATGTCTCCGGTTTTATCGCCTTGAACAATATCGCCCACTCTTTTATTAATGATAATGATGTGGTTGTCTTCGTATAAAACCTGTAAATTGTTTTTTGTAGATGTTAGTTTCTGTTTCAAAATTTAGCATTTTGTGTTTTAAGATTTAAGATTTAAGATTTAAGATTTAAGATTTTGGGTTTATTCGTTTATTTGTTTAGTTTTTATTCTTATAAATGGAACGCTGATGACACTGATTTAGTCAATTATCACTGATAGTATTAAAAAGGTTTGTATTACATTTCAGTAGTGGGTTTTTCGGATCGTCGATGACACTGATTTCAAGAATTAATTATGATTTTAAGCCTCAGCGTGTATCTGCTCAATCTGTGTTCTTTAGGTTTCGGGTTCAAGGTTTCGTGTTCAAGGTTCAAGGTTTCAGGTTTAGTGTTTTGCATTTTACATTTTAAGATTTGAAATTTGTGTTTCGTTTTTAAATTAACATTCCAAATCAATTATCTCTCTTTTCTCTTCACTACATTCAACATCAAGGCATCCTTTTTTTATCAAATCCATAGGGGCAATGCCGGCAGCCGTTTTCACAACAATACCCTCTTTTTAAATGGTATTTTTCGGTAAAGACTTTATAACCTTCTTTGGTGAGGTAAAAATCGTCAGGCTCTAATGCTAAATTGTTGTCAAACATACTATTTAAGTTGCTATTTTTATTTATTTAAAACAATATCGCCACCTTTGATGACCATTTTTACATTTCGTAAATCACTGATATTTTTTGTAGGATTGCCTTTAACAACAACCAAATCGGCGTAATTCCCTATTTTTATCTCACCTACTTTCGGCATGTCAAAAACTTGTGCGTTTACCGCTGTAACCGACTGTAAAACAGCTTTCGGGGCCATGCCGTAAGCTACCATCATTTCAAGTTCTAAGACATTATTGCCGTGTTCAAATACACCCACATCGCCTCCGGCAAGGATGGTAACGCCTGCTTTTAGGGCTTGGGCAAAACTTTTCTTTTTTTGTATAATTCGTTGAGGGGTTTTATGTTGTTCGGATATCCAACCTTTATAACGTTCAATAGAATATCCTGCGGCTAAAGTAGGGCAAAGGGCTACTTTTTTAGCAGCCATCAAGTTAAAAATTTCGGGAGTTCCGCTATCGCCGTGCTCAATAATTTTTATGCCGGCTTCAATAGCCCGCCGCATCCCTTCGGCAGTACTGGCATGCGCTGCTACCTGCCTTCCACTACTATTAGCAGTATTGACAATCAGTTTGAGTTCTTTAACAGAAAAAGTAGGCGCCGCAGTATTGTTTTTACCCCACCGGTAATCTGCATATACTTTTATAAAATCTGCCCCCGCCCTTATTTGCGAACGTACCACTTTTATTAAGTTTTCACCGTCAGCTTCTTCAGCGCCCAATGGTATTGTAATTTCAGGAGCTACGTCTTTTGGGCCATAACTGCCCGTTGCTACAATGGCTTTGCTAGAAATTTGTAAGCGGGGGCCAATAATAAGGCCTTCATCAATGGCTTTTTTAAGTCCGAAATCAGCATAGCCGGCACCTTCAGTTCCCAAATCCCTAAAAGAAGTAAATCCGGCCAGCACATTTTTTTTTGCATGCGTTGTTGCTCGTACTACACGATACGATTGCGATTCTTTTAATACTTGGTCATTCCATGCTTTTTGATTGTAGGGATATAAAAATAAATGCCCGTGGCCTTCAATCATTCCCGGAATCAAAGTCATTCCTTTTAAAATAATGATAGTATCTTTAAGAGTACCTTTATAGTTATTGGCACTGCCAACATAGGCGATAGTATCTTGATTTACTTTTACTATCCAATTGGTGTGCATTGTACGGCCGTCAAAAATCCGGTCGGGCTTTAATATATAAGGTGTTTTTTTCTGTGATTGAACAGTGAAGCTTATAAAGCATAAAGTTAACATAAAGTAAAAAGCTTTCATAAGAATAAAATAATTGGTCAGAATAAGGTTATAAATAAAAAATAGCTTTTATTTTTACCAAAAATACTTAAAAGTTAATAGTTGCAACAGTTTTTTAATAGTAAATCTGTTTTAAACCAATCGGTTCAAATAGAGATAGCTCAAGCTAAAGAGATTTCTTTGGTTATAAAACGCGAAGATGTATTGCACCCTGAAGTTTCAGGAAATAAATTTAGAAAATTAAAATATAATTTAATTGCGGCAAAAGAGCAACGTGCCGATACATTATTAACTTTTGGAGGTGCTTTTTCTAATCATATTGCTGCAACCGCTGCTGCCGGAAAGGAATTCGGATTTAATACCATTGGTATTATAAGAGGTGATGAATTGACCGATAAAGTTGCTGAGAACCCTACTTTATCCTTTGCACAACAATGTGGCATGCAGTTTAAATTCATCAGCCGCCAACAGTATCGAAAAAAAATGAATCCCGATTTTTTAGCACAATTAAAAAATGAGTTTGGAAATTTTTATATGCTGCCCGAAGGAGGTACCAATGATTTGGCCATTAAAGGATGTGAAGAAATTTTGACCGAAGAGGATGAAAATTTTGACTGTATTTGTGTGGCTGTGGGTACCGGAGGTACCATTGCCGGGTTGATTAATTCAGCAAAAAAACACCAAAAGGTACTCGGTTTTCCGGCATTGAAAGGAGATTTTTTAAGAAATGAGATTAGTTTGTTGGCGTCTAATAAAAACTGGCAACTAATGACAAACTATCATTTTGGCGGTTATGGTAAAATAAATGATAAACTAATTACGTTTATCAATCAGTTTAAGGAAGAAACCAATATACTATTAGATCCTATTTATACAGGAAAAATGCTTTTTGGTATTCTCGATTTAATAAATAAAGGTTATTTTAAAAGAGGAAATAAAATATTGGCCGTACATACCGGAGGCTTACAAGGAATATTAGGTATAAATAAGAAGTTGCAACAAAAAGGGTTGCCTATAATTATTGAATAAATGACGAATAGCAAAATAGTAATTTATATTGTAGTAATCAGTTTTTTTGCCAGCTGTACTTCACATAAAAGAGTGATTCAAAAAAGGGTTTCTTCAACAAATACTACTGGGGTCGAAAAAAAAATACCGGTGCCGGTAACAATTCGAAAAGTGGAAGCTGCCGATGCTGTTTTAAATGATTTAAAACGCAGAAAACCCAACTTGAATAAAACAACCCTAGCCTATATTGAAGAGTATAATGATATTGCTATCTTAGAGATGATATCCTATAAAATTCCGGCTAGTATTACCTTGGCACAAGGTATTTTAGAATCGCAAAGTGGTAAAAGCCGTTTGTCAGTAAGAGGAAATAATCATTTCGGAATCAAGTGTCATAACAGTTGGAAAGGAAAACGACTACATCACGATGATGATGCCCGGCAAGAATGTTTTAGAAAATACGAACATCCGTTTTCTTCGTTTAGAGACCATTCGTTATTTTTATACGGAAAAGATCGTTATGCCGGTTTGTTTAAACTCAGAAAAAAAGATTATAAGGGCTGGGCAAAAGGTTTAAAGAAAGCCGGTTATGCTACAGACCCTAAATACCCTAAAAAACTAATTACGCTCATTGAAGACTATGAATTGTATAAGTATGATGATTTTGACAATGATTTTCACTATGGAGGGCAAGTTGTAAAAAAACAGGATAATGCTTCATATAGAAATGCCTATGTTTTGGTAAGCAAAGGCGATACCTTGTACTCTATTGCAAAAAATAATAATTTAACCGTTGAAAGGCTAAAGTGGATAAACGGGCTAAAAAGCAATGAGCTTTCAATTGGGCAGAAATTGTATGTAAAGTAGTAGGGGGTCTCAGTGGCTTACGTTATAATATGATATGAGTTGGAATATGGAATATTTATTCCAATAGTAAAACTACGATATCGCTAACCCCTAAAATAACAAGCTCTTTATTTCGTATTACTATTTTATGTTGATATGGTTATAGCAGTCAAAAAAAGGCAAAAAACCCTTAAAAAAGAAAAACAGCCAAGAAAGACTTGGCTGTTTTAGAATTTTTGCAAAAACTCATGGAAAACCATGAAATTTAGAAATACTTGTTTGCTCTATTGACAAGTACTCCTTTTTGCAATAATTTTGGAGTATTAATTGTCGCTAAACACTTATATATACATACTCCCTGAATAAGGGGAGAAAAGAATTGGGGGGAGAAGGGAAGAAGTTCAAAAGTTAAAAACTTTTAGAAAGACCTCTTACCTTTCAATAAATAGGAGTTTCTTTTCTCAGGGACTAAATTACTACTTATTTTGAATTTTGCAAAAAAAATTGCAAAAAATAATTTATTTTTATTTTACTGAAAACCAATAAATTACACAAGTTTTGTAAAATAGCTTAAAAAAATTATTTCTTTTCTGGGGTTAAAAAACGCTAAAACTAGTGGTTTTTGGGTAGTGACTCATGGTTTTTGGGGAGAAAGCACCTAATTGATATGGGGTGATTGTTAAAATTGCGATTAAAAAAGGCCTAAAAAAGGAAAAACAGCCAAGAAGGACTTGGCTGTTTTAAAATTTTTGCAAAAAATCACGGAAAACCATGAATTTTGAAAATACCCATTTGCTCTATTGACAGGTATTTCTTTTTGCAATAATTTTGGAGTATTAATTGTCGCTAAACACTTATATATACATACTCCTTGAATAAGGGGAGAAAGGAAGGGGGAGAAAGGGGAGAAGATAAAAAGCTGAAATCAGCATCTACAAATTGCTTCTCTCCTTACTATAAATAGGAGTTTCCTTTTCTCATGTGCTAAAGTACTAATAATTTTGACTTTAGCAAAAAAAAAATAAAAATGTTGATAAATAATTACTTAATTGAAAATCAGATGATTATATAAAGACACTAAAATATTTATTAACAAAAATGTTAGGTTATTAACATTTTTTCTCTTTCTTTACACCAGTGAACGTCAAAACTAGTGGTTTTTGGGTAGTGACTAGTGGTTTATGGGTATTTTTTAAACTCACCATTTTCGCTATTGTTTTTACTTGTTTATGACAATACTTTTGATGCGTAGTAAAATCAAAAGTTTTACTGATAACTCTAATTTATTTTTAATAACCTATTAATAACTCTAAAATTCCCTAATCATGAGAAAAATTTTACTCGCTTTGAGTGCGGTATTGGTATTGGCGTCCTTTACCGGTAACCCTGACAAAACAATTATTTTAAAAGACATTGACGGTACCTTATTACAGTCATTCCCAATCATTAAAAAACATAATAACGAATATACAGTTACTTTTACGGTAGATGCTATGACTGTGGTGACTTCTAATACCGATGCTACCGGTACACATATAAACTTAATTGAAAATGGTTCATCTAATGCCAAAGTTTCTCATACTGTTATTTATAAAACTAAAAAATTAGCTTTTAATAATTATTTTGAGAGTAATATGGATATTGCTTCTAATGATAATATGATTACTCAATCAGCTATGTTAGAAAAGCCAATGGTAATTAAAGAATAATTTTTATATAGATTTTATTATAAAAGCTGAAAGTTTCTAAACTTTCAGCTTTTTTTATCTTTATTTTTATTATTGTACAATATATAGTAAAGTTTTTTGTTTTACATTTGAATAGGGTTAAAATAGATTAGAGCAATGATAGACGAAGAGTTAGCAGCATTTTTAAAAGATGATAAAATTACGGTACACATAGCCGACGACCATCAGATTTTAATTGATGGGGTCATTGCGGTGTTGGGCCTGGAAGAAGATATGGAGGTGGTAGGCTATTCCTTAAACGGCTTAGAAGTGCTCGATTGGTTTCACGAACACTCGGCAGACGTGTTGGTGTTAGATATCAACATGCCGAAACTAGATGGTATTGAAGTGTTAAAGCGCTTTCAAAAATACGATGACGTACCCCAAGTGGTTATTTTATCGAGTTATGATGACATTAAATT
>DRQI01000299.1 GCA_011330545.1 Flavobacteriia bacterium | reverse complement strand
TATTCTTTTTGGAAAATTTTCTTATTGGCAATCCTAATCGTTTCCATAATCCTCTTAATCGTTTTCTTAGCCAATCAAAAATAAACAACCTCGAGGCAAGCATACGAGGTATTAAACGGAGTTTGCGCAGCAAACATCATGAATTCCGACCCAAGGGTCGGGGAATTAAACCACATCTTCCCGTCCGCCCAAGCGGAACGCGAAGGAGGATTAAAATTTCAACGTAATCCCTACTAAAAAATTAAGAGTCGCCTGCGGGTAAAACCCTGCACCGTCAAGCGTGGTGGTTTGCCCCGGATTAGACCAAGTGTCGTCATACGTAAAATAGTACCCTCTATCAACATATTCTTTATTAAAAATATTATTGACCAATGCCGAAACTACAATAGATTTAAAAACCTTATGAGGTGTAATCTCATAAACCGCATTCAAATCGCTGGTGAAATAAGAATCCAATACATCTTGACTAGAAACATTGCTATCCAAATTGCTAAGAAATTGTTTTCCTACATATTTCGACAAAAAAGTCACCTGCAAATCTTTTACAGGATTAAATATCAACATATTATTAGCTATAATACGAGGAGAAAAAGTAATTGGCGTATTTCCTAAATCGCTCAAAACACCATCTATCGGGGCAAAAAAATCAATATTTCTATTATCGCTCAAAGCAATGTTAGGCCTAATGCTAAACTGACGAGACAGTTTTACATCGGCATCAACCTCAATGCCCAATCGGTAACTTTTACCGCTGGTAGCCCTGATAGGCGCCCCGACATCATCAATGGCTCCGGTCAGTACCAATTGATTTTGATACCTCATATAATATACATTGGTATTTATTCGGTAGGTACTATGGTGCAATCGCCAACCCAATTCAAAATCATCTAACGTTTCGTGTGTGTTTACACCATTTTCAAAATCATTTCTATTGGGCTCCCTATTGGCACGGGCATACGAAAGGTACAGGTTGTTTTTAGTATTTATGGCATAAGTTATCCCCAATTTAGGATTGAAAAAATCAAACCTTCTGTCAACATCAATAGGTTTTCGCTTAGAAGTCAACCCTTGTGTTTGATAATCTATAAAACGGCCTTGCAGGTCTAAATAAGCCGCAAATTTTTTAGTGAGTTTAAAAGTTGCTTTTGAAAATATACTAATATCTGTTTTTTTTGCATCACTAAAGTAATAGCGGTCTCTAATAGAAGCATTTGGTGCAAATTGCCGTGCCCAAATTACTTCGCCAAAATGGTCTCCGGTATACTTACTATACGAAACCCCGTTAATAATATCTAGCTTTTCATTTTTATAGTTGATATTAAAATTCGCGACATAAAACTTATTGTCTAACCACCTTCTGCGAATTACATCGGTAATAGGGTCTCCACTACTATTAACATCCGTTGCTGCCACAATACCGTTATACAATGAAATATCATCGGTATCTTCTTTTAATTGTTCAAAAAAACCTTTGCCTTTGGTAAAATTCAACCCAACCGTGGTTGACCAATGTTCGTTAAACCGTTCATTCCAATGAATTTGATAATGGTTTTGTTCATAATTATCGGTTTCATTCTCATACGTTAACGGATTTTGCCTCCTGTTTTCAGCCAATTGTGCTGCCGTAATACCATTCCATGCCTGATACGTTTTTTCCTTTCCGCCAAAAGCCAATACTTTTATCAATGTATGATTATTGATGTAAGAACCTTGTAAGAAGTACGATTTCAAATCGGTAAAAGCCCTGTCAATATAACCGTCAGAATAAATATTAGACAACCGGCCGACAATTTCAATATTGTCGTCAATTAATCCGGTACCTAACTTAACCGTATGCTTTCTGGTATTAAAAGACCCGAAAGAATTTGAAATTTCGGCATAGGGCGTTTCAGAAATCGCATCTGTCAAAATATTCAAACTGGCTCCAAAAGCTCCTGAGCCATTGGTAGAAGTGCCCACTCCCCGTTGTAGTTGTAAGTTCTCTGTTGAAGAAGCAAAATCGCCTAAATTTACCCAAAATGTACCGTGGCTTTCTGCGTCGTTATACGGAATTCCGTTTATCGTTACATTCACCCGTTCGCCATTAGAACCGCGTACATTCAAATAAGTATACCCCACGCCGGCACCGGCATCAGAAGAACTGATTACTGCCGGTAAATAATTTAACAACATCGGTATATCTTGGCCTAAATTACGCTTGGCAATTTCTTTTTTAGTGATATTCGAATGCGTTACCGGAGCATCGGGTTTTACACGCACAGCTTTTACAATTACCTCATCTAATTTTTCAACCTTCGTAGAATCTTTTTTCTTCTCAGGCTGCTGTTTCTGTGCGAAAGTGTTGATTGATAAAAAAATGCAAAAAACAAGTAATACAGCAACATAAAATTGCCGTTGTAACAAAGATGAAGGTAAATGATTAGTCTCTGAATTTAATACTAATTTCTCAATAGCCGGTTTCATACGATTATGTATTTATAATCGAATAAAAAGAGGCCATTATTCGTGTGTTAAATTCAAATGCTTTGTTGAGCATTTCATAGATTTTCCCTTAGCAGCATTACCTGCTCAGGTTCAATGGGTATGATCTCAGCAATTTTTAATCTTAAATGTGAAAATTAAAAAAAGCACCCCTTTATTGAGACAGTGCAAAGATAATTATGAATTATGGATTAAGAGTAACAAATAACCATTTTTATTTTACTAATTTACCAATATTAAAGATAAAAGGGTTTTGCGAGGTATCAAAAGTAGTACTACTTTTGTGAAACGGCTATTTCAACTTTTAAAAGTTGAAAAAACAACCAATAGGTTATATTTTAAATACCAGAAAACGCCATATACCATGTTTAGATACGGAATTGATACATTGACGGTTACCAAAGTACTAGCCATAGCACGAGGTAATTTAAAAGCCATTTTAACACAAAAAGCCATTGACAAGGTGATGCTTTGCCGGAAAAAAGTAGAAACAATAGCCAATTCTAACAAAGCCGTATATGGCATCAATACCGGTTTCGGCCCCTTGTGTGATGTACAAATATCACCTGAAGAAACCAGTAAGCTACAAGAAAACCTGTTACTTACCCATGCCGTTGGCGTAGGAAAACCCATCGATAAAGAACTCTCAAAGATCATGCTCATCTGTAAAGTCCACGCTTTGTGCCAAGGATTTTCGGGCATTCGTTTAAAAGTAATTGAACACATATTATTTTTTATAGAAAATGACCTTATTCCCGTAGTACCCGAGCAGGGTTCAGTAGGAGCTTCGGGTGATCTGGCACCACTGGCACACCTATTTTTACCCCTATTGGGCGAAGGTGATTTTTGGGTAGGCACAACCATTGTTCAGGCAAAAGGCATTCTAAAAAAATACCAATTATCAGCAATCAAACTACAAGCAAAAGAAGGATTGGCATTGATTAACGGAACACAATTTATCCTAGCACATGCCATCAAGGGATTGTACAGTATGAAATACTTGCTCAATTTAGCCGACCTCGCCGGAGCCATGAGCATAGAAGGTTATAAAGGCAGTGCATCACCATTTAAAAAAGCCCTGCATACCATCAGGCCGTTTAAAGGTACTTTGAAAGTTGCCAAACGTATGCGAATGTTGTTTAAAGATTCAGAAAATATTATGTCGCATGAAGATTGTGACCGAGTACAAGATCCGTATTCTATGCGCTGTATTCCACAAGTACACGGAGCCTCGCGCAATGCCTATTATCATTTAAAAAAATTGACTGCAATAGAAATGAATTCGGTTACCGACAATCCTATAGTATTGAGCGAAACCGTAGCTATTTCGGGAGGTAATTTTCACGGACAACCGTTGGCTATGGCCTTAGATTATGCTGCCTTGGCAGCTTCAGAATTAGGGAATATTTCCGATAGGCGCTGCTTTTTATTATTAGAAGGAAAATACGGATTGCCGCGATTATTAACCGAAAGTGGCGGATTGAATTCGGGTTTTATGATACCACAATACACTACAGCAGCATTGGTTGCCGAAAACAAATCGTTGTGTTTTCCACCTTCAGCAGACAGTATTCCAACATCATTAGGCCAAGAAGACCATGTGTCTATGGGAAGTATTTCGGGTAGAAAATTCAATCAGATATTGCAGAATATTGAGAAAATTTTAGCCATAGAGCTTTTATATGCCGCACAAGCTATTGAATTTAGACGGCCATTGCAATGCGCTGACATTGTAGAAGAAAACCATAAACTTATCAGAAGTAAAGTAGCAAAATTAGAAGAAGACCGATTGTTGAAAGATGACATTCAAGCCATGATTGAGTTGGTTAAGAACCGAAAATTTAGAGTAAAATGACATTTAAAGAACAACTATTACAAGGCATTCCAACAGAGCTGCCTCCTAAGAGAAGCTATCCTAAAGGTATTAACAGAGCCCCCAAACGCAAAGAGATTTTATCAAAAGCAGAAAAGCAGTTGGCAGTTAGAAATGCATTGCGTTATTTTCCTAAAAAATGGCATTGCGAATTAGCCGAAGAATTTGCACAAGAATTACACGATTACGGCCGTATCTATATGTACCGCTTCAAACCCGATTATAAGTTTTATGCAAGGCCTATTTCAGAATATCCGGCACAGTCACAACAGGCAGCGGCTATCATGCACATGATTCAAAATAATTTGAATCCTGCCGTGGCGCAACATCCCGAAGAGCTCATTACTTATGGAGGTAACGGTGCGGTTTTTCAAAATTGGGCGCAGTATTTAGTCACCATGCACTATTTGGCAACCATGACTGACGAACAAACCCTACACTTGTATTCAGGGCATCCTATGGGATTATTCCCATCTTCAAAAACAGCCCCACGCTTGGTAATAACCAACGGAATGATGATTCCGAATTACTCAAAACCCGATGATTGGGAAAAATTCAACGCGCTCGGAGTTACCCAATACGGACAAATGACAGCAGGCTCGTTTATGTATATCGGTTCACAAGGTATTGTACACGGAACAACAATTACCGTAATGAATGCCTTCCGTAAAATATTACCCAAAACAGAAACTCCCGCCGGGAAAATATTTTTAACTTCGGGATTAGGAGGAATGAGCGGCGCACAACCCAAAGCAGGAAACATTGCGGGCTGTATTACCGTTTGTGCCGAAGTAAATGCAAAAGCAGCTACCAAACGTTACCAACAAGGTTGGGTAGATGTATTGATTGACAATATTGACGAGTTGGTAAAACGTACTCAACAAGCCCAACAAAATAAAGAAGTAGTTTCTATTGCCTTTATCGGAAATGTCGTCGATGTTTGGGAACGTTTTGACAAAGAAAATATTTTTATCCATGTAGGCTCCGATCAAACGTCATTACACATTCCTTGGACAGGAGGGTATTATCCTGCCGGTATTTCTTACCAAGAGGCCAATCGTTTGATAAGTGAAGCACCGACACTGTTTAAAGAAAAAGTACAAGAGAGTCTTCGCCGTCAAGTAGCGGCCATTAACAAACACACTGCAAAAGGTACTTATTTCTTTGATTATGGAAATGCTTTCTTGTTGGAAGCCTCACGTGCAGGAGCGGCAATTTTTAAAGATACTGCCGGTAATTTTTGTAGCCAACATGAGCTTCCAAAAAATGAAAGTGCACAACACTGGGCATATAAATCGTATGTACAAGATATATTAGGGCCTATGTGTTTTGATTATGGGTTTGGCCCTTTTCGATGGGTATGTACTTCGGCAAACCCAAAAGATTTAGATACCACCGACCAACTGGCAAAAGAAGTACTGCAAAAGATTATGGAAAATGCCCCCGAAGAAATTCAGTTGCAATTGCACGATAATATCACTTGGATAAAAAATGCTAAAAAAAATAAACTGGTAGTAGGTTCACAGGCGCGTATTTTATATGCCGATGCCGAAGGGCGTATCAACATTGCAAAAGCTTTCAATAATGCTGTGGCTAATGGAGACATTGGCCCTGTGGTATTAGGAAGAGACCATCATGATGTAAGTGGTACCGACTCGCCTTTTAGAGAAACTTCAAATATTTATGACGGCAGCCAATTTACGGCAGATATGGCCATCCATAATGTCATTGGCGATAGCTTTAGAGGGGCTACCTGGGTATCCATTCACAATGGCGGCGGCGTAGGCTGGGGTGAAGTTATCAATGGCGGTTTCGGAATGGTACTTGACGGAACACCACAAGCCGAAGAACGGCTGAAAAACATGCTGTTTTACGATGTAAATAACGGAATTGCTCGAAGAAGTTGGGCGAGAAATAACGAAGCCCTTTTTGCCATACAACGTGAAATGAAACGTACGCCAACTTTAAAAGTCACCCTGCCAAACTTGGTAGAAGATGACATCTTATCAAACCTTTTTTAATATGAGTTGGATTAAAACTATCAACTACCAAGAAGCAACAGGAAAGCTAAAACGTTTTTATGACCGTATTAAAGGCCCTGATAATTCGTTAGACAATGTATTGACCATTCACAGTTTGCGCCCACATTCATTAGAAGGGCACATGGTACTTTACAAAAATGTACTCCACCACAGTGGCAACAGTTTGCCTAAATGGTACTTAGAAACGTTGGGTACCTATGTAAGCCATTTGAATAATTGTACGTACTGCGTTGCCCATCATTCAGTAGGTATCAAACGAAACTTACAAGACGATACCAAATATCAATTAATTATAACGGCTATTAATACCGATGATTTTAAAACGGTTTTTGATACCAAATACGCGGCGGGGATGCACTATGCAAAATTATTGACTTTACATTTAAACGATGCTTCGGAAGCCGTGATTCAACAATTGAGAAAAGTAGGTTTTTCAGATGGTGAAATATTGGAAATAAACCAGTTAGTGTCTTATTTTAACTACGTAAACAGAACCGTAGTTGGGTTAGGGGTATCATTGGAGAAAAACCATATTGGCCTGTCGCCAAATGCCTCAGACGACGGTAATTGGTTGCATAAATAATAACAGATGAGACTCTTATTTAAAAATATTAAAGAATTAATTCAAGTAAGGCCAAAACCGATTTCATTCGTTTCAGGAAAGCAGCTGAAAGAACTGCCCAGTATCAAAAATGCGTATCTATTAGTTGAAAACGGATTGATTGCCGATTTCGGTACAATGGCTACTTGCCAAAACCTCAGTGCAGACACTGTAATTGACGCTACAGGAAAAATGATATTGCCCGCTTGGTGCGATTCACATACGCATTTGGTATATGCCGGTAATCGCGAAGGTGAATTTGTCGATAGGATTAATGGCTTGTCTTATGAAGAAATTGCCCGGCGCGGTGGTGGTATTTTAAACTCTGCCAAAAAACTACAAGAAACCTCAGAAGATGAACTGTATGCCCAAAGTAAAATCCGATTAGAAGAAATTATACAATTAGGTACCGGAGCTGTTGAAATAAAATCGGGCTACGGACTCACCGTAGCTGCCGAATTAAAAATGCTGCGTGTTATCAAACGCCTCCGAGAAAATTATCCAGTGGAAATAAAAGCTACTTTTTTAGGGGCTCATGCCGTCCCTGAAATCTATAAAAATAATAAAAGTGGCTATCTGCAACTGCTTATCGAAGAATTGATGCCGGTGATTGCCCAAGAAAAATTAGCCGAATTTGTAGATGTTTTTTGCGAAACAGGCTATTTTACCGTTGAGGATACTGAGCGTATCTTACAAGCAGGAAAACAGTACGGGCTCACTCCAAAAATTCATGTCAATCAATTTACCGCTATTGGTGGAGTACAAATAGGAGTGCAATATGATGCCCTTTCGGTAGACCACTTAGAAGTATTGAGAGATGAAGATGTGAACGCCTTGAAAAATACCCGAACAATGCCTGTAGCATTGCCGGCTTGTTCCTACTTTTTAAGCATTCCGTATACGCCGGCACGAACTATTATAGATGCAGGACTGCCCTTGGCATTGGCTACTGATTATAATCCGGGTTCAACACCTTCAGGAAATATGAATTTTGTGGTAGCTACGGCTTGTATCAAAATGAAAATGACTCCCGAAGAAGCCATCAATGCCGCTACTATAAACGGTGCTTATGCCATGGGATTGGAAAAAAAAACAGGTTCTATAACCATTGGCAAACAGGCCAACTTATTGTTGACCAAACCCATTAGTTCTTATGGGTTTATTCCGTATGCTTTTGGTGCAAGCCAAATTGAAAAAGTATATATCAAAGGAAAACTTATGACTGTATAACCTGTTGCCGCAATACTAAAATTTGGTATTTGCTCTTTCTCTTTTAATTCTAGAAGGGTTCAAAACCCTTCCGGAGCTTCAAATGATAGTAATGTTACGTTCAATTACCAAAAAGCGATGTATTTTTACCATCCCAAATGCAAGCCAACAAATGATACTTTTAGACAGACCGTATATTTCTGATTTCTTACTAGAAACCATTCAACAAAACAACATCCGGGTATTAGAAACACCTTTGTCAACATCACTACTTCCTAATAACGATACTCTTCTAGTTTCTAATGACAAGGCCATAAGCCTAATTACAAACCAACAAGAACTATTATATACCAATTCTGAAAATGCCATTGGCTGGATTAGTGAAAATCTAAAGAATACGAACCTGCCTCAACACATAGAACTCTTTAAGAATAAAGAAAAATTTCGGACTTTAATTTCAACATTATTTCCTAATTTCTACTATCGAAAAGTAGCTTTCAATGCTTTGGGCAACTTAAATATCGACACCCTTCCAATGCCGTTTGTCATCAAGCCAAATGTTGGGTTTTTTAGTATGGGAGTACATACTATTAAAACCAAAGACGATTGGGAAAATGCTTTGACAGCGCTACAATTAGAAATGAAATCTGCCAATGATATCTATCCTGTACAAGTTATGGATGCCACAGAGTTTATTATAGAATCGTATGTTGAAGGCCAAGAATATGCTATTGATTGTTATTTCAATGCCCAAGGGAAACCGGTACTTCTAAATATTTTAGAACATCAATTTTCTTCTGATGACGATGTGAGTGACCGGCTCTATTTTACGTCTATCAATATTATTAAAAAATTAAAGGAAAAGGTATTACAATTCTTAACCCGGCTGAATGCTTTGGCAGGATTAACCCATTTTCCATTGCATATCGAAATGAGGATTGATAACGACGGAGTAATAATCCCTATCGAAGGCAATCCGATGCGGTTTGGCGGTTGGTGTACTACGGCAGATTTGGCGTATCATGCCTATGGATTCAATCCGTACCTCTATTATTTTAAACAACAAGCACCCGATTGGGATACCATTGTAAAACGAAAAGACGATGCCGCCTATAGCGTTATTATCTTAAACAACGCTACCGGATTAGAAGCCCGCCAAATCAAAGCATTCAATTACGATAAGCTCTTATCATGTTTTGAGCATCCCATTGAGCTTCGTAAAATTGACTATACACAATTTCCGTTATTCGGGTTTTTATTTACAAAAACATCCAACCATAATTTTAAAGAATTAGACAATATCTTACTTTCTGATTTGAGGGAATTTGTTGTTGCCAAATAAAGGAAGAATATCGTTTTGATACGGCCTCTTACTTAATGATAGTGAAGCTCAAAGTCATGGTGTTACGATAAACTAAATCTTCTCGCCCACTGTAACACAACACAAATAAGGCCTGAAAATAGTTTGAAAATTTTCGCTAAAACATTCACCTATATATAGATTAAGTCATAATTTTACATTTCTTAACATCTCAAAAATAGGATTATGGATGCCCACCTGAAACTCTCTGTAAATGATACTTACAAAATCTCTAGTGAAACCCTTTCTGAAATCAATGCTGTAAAAGAAGCCGATGATACATTTCATGTGCTGCAAGGCCATGTTTCGTATCACGTATCGATTATAAATAAAGACTTTCACCATAAAAAGTATACACTCTCTGTAAATGGCAACAACTATGAAGTTTCAATTGCCAATGCATTAGATGAATTAATAAAGAGTTTAGGGTTAACCGCCAAAACATCGCATAAAGAAAATGAAGTAAAAGCACCGATGCCGGGCTTGATTATCAATGTTGAAATAAAAGAAGGGCAAAAAGTAAAAGAAGGCGATGCCCTTTTGGTATTAGAGGCCATGAAAATGGAAAGTACGTTTACATCGCCGAAAGAAGGAACTGTACAAAGTATTTCGGTAAAAAAAGGTGATACCGTTGATAAAGGACAAGTTTTAGTAAGAATTGAAGATTCATGAACTCAATTGAAAAATAAATGAATTAGACGTGAATAATTCCATCTGATAATTAAAAATAAAAAAATATAAACAGATGAAAAAAATATTAGTTGCCAATAGAGGAGAAATTGCATTACGTGTGATGCGAACCGCAAAAAAAATGGGTATTAAAACCGTAGCTGTTTTTTCTGAAGCCGATAGAAACAGCCCTCATGTTTTATTTGCTGACGAAGCGGTATGCATAGGCCCGCCCCCTTCAAACCAATCGTATTTATTAGGCGAGAAGATTATAAAGATATGCCATGAATTACAAGTTGACGGTATTCATCCCGGGTATGGATTCTTAAGTGAAAATGCCGATTTTGCAGAACTGGCAGAACAAAATAATATTGTTTTTATAGGCCCAAAATCACATGCTATCAGAATTATGGGAAATAAATTAGCTGCCAAAGAAGCGGTTAAAAATTATGATATTCCGATGGTTCCGGGTGTTGACAATGCCGTTACCGACGTAAAAATAGCTGTTGAAACTGCCAAAAAAATAGGCTTTCCGATTTTAATTAAGGCTGCCGCCGGAGGTGGAGGCAAAGGCATGCGAATTGTAGAAAACGAATCAGAAGTAGAAGCACAAATGGAACGCGCTATCTCTGAAGCCACCTCATCGTTTGGTGACGGTTCGGTTTTTATTGAAAAATATATTACTTCGCCCCGCCATGTAGAAATCCAAGTGTTGGCAGATAGCCATGGCACTATCCTACATTTTTTTGAACGCGAATGTAGCATTCAGCGCCGACATCAAAAAGTAATAGAAGAAGCCCCCTCCTCAGTGTTGACACCTGAATTAAGAGAAAAAATGGGCAATGCCGCTATCAATGTGGCAAGGGCTTGTAACTATTTGGGTGCCGGAACCGTTGAATTTCTATTGGATGAAAACCATAATTTCTACTTCCTAGAAATGAATACCCGTTTGCAAGTAGAGCATCCGGTAACCGAATTGATTACAGGAGTAGATTTGGTAGAACAGCAAATACGTATTGCCCGCGGAGAAGCCCTTTCTTTTACCCAAGGCGATTTGAAAATCAAAGGGCATGCTCTTGAATTACGGGTGTATGCCGAAGATTCTTTACACGATTTTTCACCCAGTATTGGTACTTTGACAACATACCAACTTCCAAAAGGAAAAAATATTCGTGTAGATGATGGTTTTAAAGAAGGTATGG
>DRQI01000298.1 GCA_011330545.1 Flavobacteriia bacterium | reverse complement strand
GTAAATACAATTACCAAAAAAGCAATAAGGCCCAAAAAAAACGTAACAGAATTTTTAATGAATTTGAGCCGGGTAATACTATACTGTTGGCTACTGTGTTTTCTGCTGATATACTTGATGAGTAAAAACCTGATAATTCTCGAAGCTATCCACGCCACAAATAATACAAACAAGCAGTAGAGTGCAATATGTAAAAAAGAATCTAATGGATATGTATATCCGAATATTTCCATGATTTAGAATAAGACAATTTGGCCATCATCTTCAGTATTGGTATCATCATCTTTTGGTTTCTTATTTTTTGAGGTGTTCACAGTGTTATTGTCACTAGATTTATCCTCAATACTATCGGTTTTTTGATTCGGAATTTCTTCTTCATCAATCACTTCTACCGTGTTTACTTCGGGTTCAACATAGGGGAGCGGGTCTAACAAATTAACCTGTTTTATTTTTTCTTTAGTTAATTGATTTCCAATAGCTTTAATCCCTTTTACTGCGATGAATTCTTCAAAGTTAACAGTGAGGTTTTCTAAGCTGCGTTTTGAAAAAATAACTTCGGCCATCGGCCTAAAATCAGTCGCTACAATTTCTAAATGCGATTTGGGGTGTTCGCTGATAAACAATTCTTCTTTATTGGGGTTGTCAATCATAAAACGCTTTACGTAATAGCGTTCTTTTTCACCGTCGTAATGAATAGCCGATATGGGTTTGTTGGGCACCCATTTTTCTAAGACAATCATATCGTCGTCAAAATGTGTCGATAAATTCGGAATGATGGTTTTTACCAAGCCCGATTGGGTGATGATCAGCAATCGGTCTTCGGCAGTAAATTCACCTAGCAAATCACCCCTGCCGTCTACATTTAACCGTTGAACGGTATCGTCAAACCATATTTTACGGGGTTTTAATGTTGAAATACCTTTTTCTTTCAATTCAATCCGTTTGACGGTGTATTTGGTAACGGTATTTCCCCTGCTGCCACGCCCTTTGATGGCCAAGTCAGAGAAATCAATATCCCATTTTAATTTTTTAATACTGCCTACGGCACGCAAATGAATGGTTACTATTTCGGCTTCCCCATTCGGATTTGCTGAAAAATACAACACTTTAGACAGCTTATTGCCCGTAGTAAGGTCGTATTCTTTATCACGGGTAATAGCAGTAACGGCAAAGCGTTTCATATAGGTAGGGCCTGATTTTCCGTCGCGATATATCATATTATACACCGTACGTTTATCTTTCTTTTTGAATACGGCCACATGAATGATGTCTTTGCCGACAAAAGTTTTGGTATCTAATTTGGTGACAATCATTTTGCCGTCGGCACGAAAAACAATGATATCGTCAATATCTGAGCAGTCTGTAACAAATTCGTCACGACGTAACGATTTCCCTATAAACCCTTCTTCGCGGTTTACATAGAGTTTGGCATTTTTCATCGCTACCTTAGAAGCAACAATATCTTCAAAAATGCGAATTTCGGTTTTGCGCTCTTTTCCTTTGCCGTATTTGGTTTTCAAATTTTTAAAATAGGCAATGGCAAAATCAATTAGGTTTGCGAGGTTATTTGTTACTTCCGCAATTTTTTCTTCGAGGCTTTCAATATGCTGTTTTGCCTTATCGATATCAAATTTTGATATTTTTTTAATTCTGATTTCCGTCAAGCGGATAATATCTTCTTCGGTAACCGCCCTTTTTAGGTGTTTGGTAAAAGGTTTTAATCCTTTATCAATTGCTGCTATTACGCCTTCCCAGGTTTCTTCTTCTTCGATATCGCGATAGATTCTATTTTCGATAAAAATGCGTTCTAACGAAGCAAAATGCCATTGCTCTTCTAATTCATTTAATTGAATTTCTAATTCTTGTTTTAGTAAATCTACCGTATGGTCTGTTGATTTTCTGAGCATTTCAGACACGCCGATAAAGACAGGTTTGTTGTCTTCAATAACGCAACACAATGGCGAAATAGATTGCTCGCAATTGGTAAAAGCATATAAGGCATCAATGGTTTTGTCGGGGGAAACCCCATTCGGCAAATGCACTAAAATTTCTACTTCGGCAGCGGTATTATCTTCAATGCGTTTGATTTTTATCTTTCCTTTATCGTTGGCTTTTAGGATAGAATCTATTAAAGAAGAAGTTGTAGTTCCGTAAGGTATTTCATTGATAATCAGTGTATTTTTATCAAATTGAAAAATTTTTGCCCGTACCCTTACTTTGCCCCCTCGTTTGCCGTCATTATAATTAGTAACATCGGCAATTCCACCGGTTAAAAAGTCGGGAATTAATTTAAAGCTACGCCCTTTTAAATGTTTGATAGAGGCATCTATCAATTCATTAAAATTATGTGGTAAGATTTTAGTTGAGAGGCCTACGGCAATTCCTTCGGCACCTTGTGCTAATAGTAATGGAAATTTAACAGGCAGGTCAACGGGTTCTTTTCTACGGCCATCATATGATAGTTGCCAGTCGGTAGTTTTGGGGTTAAACACCACTTCCAGGGCAAATTTTGAGAGGCGTGCCTCTATATATCGGGAGGCGGCAGCGCGATCACCGGTAAGGATATTCCCCCAGTTTCCTTGCATGTCAATCAACAATTCTTTTTGTCCTAATTGTACCATAGCATCGCCAATACTGGCGTCACCATGTGGGTGATATTGCATGGTATGGCCTACCAAATTGGCTACTTTATTGTAACGGCCGTCATCCAAATCTTTCATAGACTGCATGATACGGCGTTGTACGGGTTTGAATCCGTCGTCAATAGCAGGTACGGCACGTTCTAAGATTACGTATGAAGCATAATCTAAAAACCAATCTTTATACATACCTGTTACCTTGGTAATGGTTTCCTGGCTAGTATCGTTATTTTGTGCTGTGTTTTCGTTTTCTTCTTCTGTCATTCTTACTCCTTTTTACGCCGGAAGGGTTTAAAACCCCTCTAGTGCTAAATTAAACCAAACCCTGCCGGGGTTCATATTATTCTTCTTCTATCAAATCTAATTCAACCTTTAAATTCTCAATGATAAACTTCTGTCTGTCAGGTGTATTTTTACCCATATAAAAAGTCAATAACTGGTCAATTGACATTTCTTTGTCTAACATTACCGGGTCTAATCGGATATTTTCACCGATAAAATGTGAAAATTCACCGGGGGAAATCTCACCCAATCCTTTAAAGCGCGTAATTTCGGCTTTGCCTCTCAATTTTTTAATAGCTTCTTGTTTTTCGGTTTCTGAATAGCAATAAAAAGTCTCTTTTTTATCACGAACCCTAAACAATGGCGTATCTAAAATATAGAGGTGGCCTTCTTTAATCAATTCAGGAAAAAATTGTAAAAAGAAGGTGATGAGTAACAACCGTATATGCATGCCGTCAACATCGGCATCGGTAGCGATTACTATATTGTTATACCGTAAATTTTCAATTCCGTCTTCAATATTCAAAGCCGCTTGCAACAGGTTGAATTCTTCATTTTCATAGACTATTTTTTTACTCATGCCAAATGAGTTGAGGGGTTTTCCGCGCAAGCTAAATACGGCTTGGGTATTTACATTACGCGATTTTGTAATAGAACCGCTGGCAGAATCTCCTTCGGTAATAAAAAGAGTGCTGTCTAAGCGGTTATCTTTTTTCATATCGCCCAAGTGTACCCTGCAATCGCGTAATTTTTTATTGTGGAGGTTTGCCTTTTTAGCGCGTTCCCTAGCTAATTTACGAATACCCGACAGGTCTTTTCGCTCGCGTTCGGCCTGTAAAATTTTACGTTGAATTTGCTCGGCGGTATCGGGATTTTTATGCAGGTAATTATCGAGGTTTGTCTTTACGAAATCATTGATAAAAGTACGTACGGTAGGAAGTCCCCCACCCATATCGGTAGAACCTAATTTTGTTTTGGTCTGGCTTTCAAAAACAGGTTCCATTACTTTGATGCTGATGGCTGAGACAATAGATTTACGAATGTCAGAAGATTCATAATTTTTACCAAAAAAATCTCTGATGGTCTTTACAATAGCTTCGCGAAATGCATTTTGGTGGGTACCGCCTTGGGTGGTGTGTTGTCCGTTTACAAAAGAATGATATTCTTCGCTATACTGTGTTTTGCTATGCGTAATAGCAATTTCTATATCTTCATCTTTTAAATGGATGATGGGGTAGAGTTTGTCATCATCGGCAATATTTTCATCGAGCAGGTCTTTCAATCCGTTTTTCGAAAAATATTTTTCACCGTTAAAAATAATCGTCAAACCTGTGTTGAGGTACACATAATTTTTAATCATTTTAATGATGTACTCATTTCGGTATTTATAGTTGTTAAATATAGTATCATCCGGCGTAAAACTTACTTTGGTGCCTTTTCGTTGTGAAGAATGTTGGATATCACTATCTGTTATTAAATTTCCAAATTCAAATTCGGCAACTTTAGTCTTTTCATCCCTGATTGATTGTACTTTAAAATAGGAGGAAAGGGCATTGACGGCTTTGGTGCCTACCCCATTTAAACCGACTGATTTTTTAAAGGCTTTTGAGTCGTATT
>DRQI01000297.1 GCA_011330545.1 Flavobacteriia bacterium | reverse complement strand
TACTAGACAGTTTCTACAAAGACATGGAATTTGGCACCGGTGGGATGCGGGGTATTATGGGTGTTGGTACCAATAGAATTAATAAATATACGTTGGGGCGGTCAACCCAAGGCCTTGCCAATTATTTACATAAAACCTATCCCGATAAGGAACTTAAAGTTGCCATTGCACATGATTGCAGGCACAATAGCAAATCATTGGCAAAATTGGTAGCCGATGTGCTAACCGCCAATCAGATTAAAGTATATTTATTTGAAGACTTACGGCCTACACCCGAATTGTCTTTTACCGTCCGACATCTAAAGTGTGATGCCGGTATTGTATTGACCGCATCACATAACCCACCCGAATATAATGGATATAAAGTGTATTGGAATGACGGGGCGCAGATAGTACCGCCACAAGACAATGAGATTATTGCCGAAGTAACAGCTGTAGACTTTGCCGAAATAAAATTTACAGAAAATGCCGATTTACTGACTTATATCGGAAAAGAGGTCGATAAAGCATTTATTGATGCTTGCGTAGCACACGGAACTTTCAATACCCCAAACAAAGAAAATTTAAAAATTGTATTTACCTCATTGCATGGTACTTCTATTGTATCTATCCCCGAAGCGCTGGCAAAAGGAGGGTTTACAGATGTACATATAGTAGAAGAACAGCGGGTGCCTGATGGCGATTTTCCCACCGTAAAATCCCCTAATCCCGAAGAGCCCGCAGCACTAAAAATGGCAACTGATTTAGCAGATAAAATAGGTGCCGATATTGTCATTGGCACCGACCCCGATTCTGATAGGCTGGGAATTGCCGTTCGTGATGAAGACGGCGAGATAAAACTCCTCAATGGCAATCAAACGATGAGTGTTATGACCGATTATCTTATCAAACAATGGCACCAAAGCGGTAAATTAAACGGAAATCAGTTTGTGGGCTCTACCATTGTTTCTACAAATTTGGTGAATGATATTGCCAAAAGTTATAATGTAGCCATAAAAATAGGGTTGACAGGTTTTAAATGGATTGCCAAAATGATTCGCGATTTTGACAACCTTGATTTTATCGGGGGCGGAGAAGAGAGTTTCGGGTATATGGTGGGCGATTTTATTAGGGATAAAGATGCCGTTACCGCTACACTATTGGCTTGTGAAATTGCCGCCGATGCCAAAAACAACAATGCTACATTTTACAAAAGGTTATTAAACCTCTATATGAAGCATAATTTTTATAAAGAACATTTGATATCTATCGTTAAAAAAGGAATTGACGGAGCCGAGCAAATCAAACAAATGATGAGCGATTTAAGGAAACATCCCTTAAAAGAAATTGATGGTTCTCCGGTTGAGTACCTGTGTGATTATCAGTCGTCTATATGTAAAAATTTACTAACAGGCAAAAAAACAACTATTGATGTACCCGCCTCTAATGTGTTGATATACCATACTGTTGACGGTACCAAAATAGCAGCGAGGCCCAGTGGTACCGAGCCTAAAATAAAATTCTATTTTAGCGTAAAACTACCCTTAGAGAAAATTGAAGATGCCAAAGTGGTAGAAAAGCTACTCGACCAAAAAATAGAGCGAATTATCAGAGAAATGAAATTGGGTTAATGGAGTATTTCAAAAAAATAATTAGATATGCACTACCTTATAAAAAGTACGGCCTTTTAAATATACTTTTCAATATATTATATGCCTTATTTTCTACCATATCATTTTTGGTATTAATGCCTTTATTAGATGTTATTTTCAATCCCGATAAAAAACCCATTACTATCAAACCCCATTTTGAAGGCATTACAAAACTGATAGATTTTTTTAAAGATTATATGAGTTTTACCATCCATCAAGTAGCAGGAGTTGATAAATCGAAAGCCTTGATGATGGTGGTAGGCTTGGTAATTACCACATTTTTTTTAAAAAACATTTTCAATTACCTGGCCATGTTTTTTATTACTTTTTTGCGCAATGGCGTACTCAAAGACATTCGTAATGATTTGTATAAAAAAACCATAGAACTACCCATTTCGTATTTTTCAGAAAAGCGCAAAGGCGATATCATGGCACGTATCGGTACTGATGTTTTAGAAATTCAACATTCATTTCTGTCAATCTTAGAAATGTTTGTAAGAGAGCCGTTAACCATTATATTTACCATCGTGGCGATGCTGTTAATAAGTGTTAAGTTAACAGTATTTGTATTTATTTTTATTCCCATTTCCGGATTTTTAATTTCGCTGATAGGAAAAAGCTTAAAAAAACAATCAGATAGGGTTCAAAAAGAACAAGGATATTTTTTATCGTTGATAGAAGAAACCCTTGGCGGATTAAAAATTATCAAAGCCTTTAATGCCGAAAGTACTTTCAATAAAAAATTTCGCGAATCTACATCGCGGTTTTATCATTTTTCAAATAAACTGTTAAACAGAACCAATTTAGCCAGTCCGATGAGCGAATTCTTAGGCATTGGCGTCATTGCCGTATTATTGTGGTACGGCGGAAAGTTGGTATTGGTAGAAAAAGTATTAGACGGCGAATCTTTTATTGCCTATATGGGATTGGCATATAATATCCTTACCCCTGCCAAAGCCATTTCAAAAGCCAGTTACAGTGTAAAAAAAGGAAATGCCGCCGCAGAACGGGTATTAGAGATATTAGAAACCGAAAATCCGTTAAAAGACAAAAAAAATGCCGTTGTAAAAGAAAGTTTTGACAGAGAAATAGTATTTGACAATATTTCTTTCAAATATGAAGATGACTATGTGTTAAAGAACTTTTCGTTAACCATCCCTAAAGGTAAAATGGTAGCCTTGGTGGGGCAATCGGGTAGTGGTAAGTCTACCTTGGCAAATTTAATTACCCGTTTTTACGATGTTAACGAAGGTGCTGTTACCATTGATGGTATTGATATCAGAGAGCTCACCATACATTCGCTTCGAGAACAATTAGGGATGGTAACCCAAGATGCCATTTTATTTCACGATACCATTGCCAATAATATTGCTTTTGGCAAAAATGTAAGCGAAGAAGAAATTATACGGGCGGCTAAAATTGCCAATGCCCATGAATTTATCGTGTCATTGCCTAAAGGATACCAAACCAATATCGGCGATAGTGGCAATAAACTTTCGGGCGGACAAAAACAGCGGTTGAGTATTGCCCGGGCGGTGTTAAAAAACCCTCCGATATTGATTTTAGACGAAGCCACTTCGGCATTGGATACCGAATCAGAACAATTGGTACAAAAAGCATTGGAGCAGCTTATGGAAAACAGGACATCGCTGGTAATTGCACACCGGTTGTCAACCATTCAAAAAGCCGATACCATAGTAGTAATGCAACAAGGAAAGATTGTAGAACAAGGAAAACACCAAGAGCTGTTGGCCAACAAAGGAATGTATTATAAATTGGTATCTATGCAGTCGTTGTGAGTTAGAAGTTAGAAGTTAGAAGTTAGAAGTTAGAAGTTAGAAGTTAGAAGTTAGAAGTTAAAAATAAATAAAACTACGAAATAATAATCACAAACATAGATTCTCTAACCTAAAACCTTGAACCTAAAACCCTGAACCTTAAATGAGAAACCTAAAACCCCAAAAACAATGAATATTATCGACAGCCTGCAATGGCGGTATGC
>DRQI01000296.1 GCA_011330545.1 Flavobacteriia bacterium | reverse complement strand
GGTTATAATGGTAAAAAATACCACTATAACATTGGCCAACCTAAACTCCACAGGATATGCCAAAGAAGGAGTTATCATGATGATTCCGAATTTTTTCTGAAGCATTACAAATGTGATGGCGATAAGTAATCCGGTTATCAACCCGAAAAACGTTAGCAAAAATCCTTGAAGTATAAATATTTTTTTAATTTCTTTAATGGTGGCGCCGAGGTTAAATAAGGTTTTTAGGTTTTCCCTTTTGTCTAAAATCATCATAATTATGGCACCGATTACATTGAACAAAGCAATCATTAATATCAAGGTGAAAATCAAATAAAAAGCTAAATTTTCGGTATTGAGCATTCGGTGAAAAGCGGCATTTAACTGTTCTCTGGTTTCTACCTTAAACGCATTGCCTAATCTTTTTTGCAAGTATTGTTTTACTTTCTTTTTATTTGCTGTTGGAGCTAGTTTTAACTCGATAGCAGAAATTTGATTTGATTTATAATTCAATAAACTTTGTGCCAATACCAAATGCGAAAAAACATATTTTTTATCTAAATCTTCGGTCAGGCTAAAGATACCCGTTGGCTGTAAATTAATTTGATTGAATGCGGCCCTCGGATTACTGATATATCCTTTACCCGGTTTAGGAACGTATACTTTCAATGATTCGATAAAATCATAAGCCCCTAAAGACAAGGCTGAAGAAATTCCCCTGCCAATAACCACTGTATTCAGGGCTTCTTTATCGAACCACTCTCCTACATAAAGTGCCGTATCTATATTATTAACAGACAAATAATCGGCATCTACGCCTTTGATACTCGCTATATACGATTTGTCCTTGTAATTAAAAAAAGCCCTTTCTTCAACAACTTTGCTATAACGGGCAATTTTTTTATCCTGTAAAATAGCGGCCAAAGAATCGGTAAAGAAAAAAGATTTTCCTTTTACAGGAGCGATTTTTAAATCAGGGTCAGAAATTTTAATAAAGTCTAGACTAAACTCCTTCAATCCCGAAAAAACCGAAAGTACAATAAACAGTGCCATCGTACCGACAATAATACCCAAAGTGGCAATCAATGTAATAATGTTAATGGCATTATTACTACTCTTGGTAAATAAATACCGCTTGGCTATATAGTACGGAAAACTCAATTTATTTTTTACGTCTTTTAGAGATAATTTCGGGGTTTTTTATTGGATTATCGATATCTCCACGCAACGAAGCATCAATACCTTCAATATAATCTAATGAATCGTCTAAGTAAAAAGTAAGTTCGGGCATTCTACGCAGCTGGTTTCTAGTACGCTGTGCCAGTTCATACCGAATCAATGGCGTATTTGATTGAATACCTTCTAACAGTTCTTCTTTTTTATCTGACGGAAAAATGCTCAAATATACTTTTGCAATCGACAAATCTGAAGTCACCCTAACGTTGGTTACAGATATAATTACGCCTTTCATCCCTTGGCGCGCGGCATTCTGTAAAACATCCACCAAATCTTTTTGCAAAACCCTGCCTATCTTTTTCTGTCTGTTTGTTTCCATAATGCAAAAATAGGGTTTTATCTATTTACTGCTTGAAAATACTCAAAAAGAAAATCATAACTGATATAAATTCTATATTTTTGAGGTAGATAATGAATATCTTACCATGAAAAAAATTGAGCATATAGGTATTGCCGTTAAAAGTTTAGAAAAATCTAACATTTTATTTGAACGGCTTTTAGGCACTTCGCATTATAAAATTGAAGAAGTGGTTTCTGAAGGTGTTAAAACGTCATTTTTTAAATCTGGCCCTAATAAAATAGAACTATTAGAAGCCACTGATGCTGAAAGCCCTATCGCCAAATTTATCGAAAAAAAAGGGGAAGGCATTCATCATATTGCCTTTGCCGTTGACGACATTGAAACCGAAATAAAACGGTTGAAAAGTGAAGGCTTTACGGTTTTAAATACCGTGCCAAAAAAAGGCGCCGATAACAAATTGGTAGCGTTTCTGCACCCTAAATCTACCAATGGCGTTTTGATTGAATTGTGTCAAGACATTTTGTAAGAGAAAAAAGAGCAGAGCGTAAAGATGTGAAAAATTAGGACAGTAAAAAGGTTAAACGAGTTCATAATAAAAACCCTTTTTTGAAGTGGCAAGGCAAATCATACGCATTTTTTTCATTGAATTTATCTGTAATTCCCTTGAAAAGTTTCTGTGGTTTTGTATATTGCGATGTTCAAGAACCACTTAAAAATCAACACTAATAATTCTTAACACATTCATGAGTACTTCTTTTGAAAAATATCAGAAAAGGCGATTGCAATCTTCGTACCTCTCGGTAATATTGAGTATTGCTTTTGTATTGTTTTTATTGGGATTGTTCGGGTTGTTAGTACTAAACACCAAAAAAGTTTCAGATTATTTTAAAGAACAAGCATCGATAACCATTTTTTTAAAAGATGATGTCAGCCAACAAACCGTTAAAAATTTACAAACGGTGTTAAAAAGTGAGGCTTATACCAAATCTATTACCTATGTTTCTAAAGAAAAAGCCGCCGAAATAGCCAAAAAAGAAAACGGTGAAGACTTTATGGATTTTTTAGGATATAACCCGCTTAAAAATTCATTCGACCTTTACTTAAAAGCCGATTTTGTTTCTCCTGAAAAAATGAGCGAAATAGAATCTAATTTGATAAAAAATGAGGCGGTTTTTGAAATTTCGTATGATAAATCATTGATTTCACTCTTGACAAAAAACGTAAAAAAAATCAGCCTTTGGGTATTGATATTTAGTGGCATTTTTACTTTTATTGCGATGCTATTAATCAACAATTCTATCAGGTTATCAGTGTATTCTAAACGTTTTACTATAAAAACCATGCAAATGGTAGGCGCTACCAAACGCTTTATCAGAAGGCCTTTTGTAGTAAATAGCCTCAAATTGGGTTTTGTCGGCTCACTGGTAGCCGTAATTGCCTTAGCTGTTGCACTGTACTATATGAATCAGAACTTTCCTGAATTTGGATTTCTAGAAAATACTGAAACTTTAGCCATTCTTTTTGGCAGTATTTTTTTATTGGGCCTCTTTATTTCTTGGCTCAGTGCCTTTTTTGCCGCACAACGTTTTTTGAATTTACGAACAGATCAACTTTACTACTAATATGGGAAAACAAAAAAAAACTAAGAAACCCGACATTCAATTCTTATTCGGAAAACGCAATTATATCATTATGCTCATAGGCTTAGTAGTGATAGCACTTGGATTTATATTGATGGCCGGCGGTGGTACTGATGACCCCAACGTTTTTAATGAAGAGATTTATAATTTTAGAAGAATTCGCCTCGCCCCTACCTTAGTACTCATTGGTTTAGCAATAGAAATTTATGCTATTTTAGCCAACCCAAAGAAATAATTTATGACGTATTTGTATGCTGTTATCCTTGCGATAATTGAAGGTATTACAGAATACCTGCCAATTTCTTCAACAGGACACATGATTATTGCTTCTTCATTTATGAAAATTGCCAGTGATGATTTTACAAAACTTTTTACCATTGTTATACAGTTAGGCGCTATTTTGTCTGTAGTGGTATTGTATTGGAAACGGTTTTTTCAAAGTTTTGATTTCTATTTTAAATTATTGGTGGCATTTCTTCCGGCAGCCGTATTGGGGTTGTTGTTAAATGACCTGATTGACGAGCTACTTGAAAGCCCGGTAACCGTTGCCATTTCATTAGTTATCGGAGGAGTTATCTTATTAAAAGTAGATGATTGGTTTCGAGCAAACGAAACAAGTACTGCCGAGAACCCTTCAGAACATACCCAAATTAATTATGCTACCGCTTTGAAAATCGGCTTTTTTCAGTGTTTGGCAATGATACCCGGTACTTCTAGAAGCGGGGCGAGTATCGTCGGAGGAATGACACAAAAACTCAACCGAAAAACAGCCGCCGAATTTTCTTTCTTTTTAGCAGTACCTACCATGTTTGGCGCTACTGCAAAAAAATTATACGACTATTATAAAGCCGGATTCGAATTGAGTACCTACCAAATTAATTATCTTATTATCGGTAATATAATCGCTTTTATCGTAGCGTTAATCGCCATCAAATCGTTTATTAATTATTTGAGTACCAAAGGATTTAAAATTTTTGGATATTATAGGATTGTATTGGGAACAGCCTTGCTCATCATCCACTTCTTTATTTATAAACTCAGTGTTTAGTGACTGTTGAAGATTTTAAAAACGGACAGGTTTTGTTGATAGATAAACCGTTAACTTGGACTTCTTTTCAAGTGGTAAACAAGTTGCGTTGGGCAATTAAAAAACAATATCACCTAAAAAAAATAAAAGTTGGCCATGCCGGTACCTTAGACCCTCTGGCTACAGGTTTGCTTATTATTTGTACGGGTAAATTCACCAAAAGAATCGAAGAATTTCAAGCACAGCAAAAAGAATATACCGGAACTTTTACTCTTGGAGCAACAACACCATCTTATGATTTGGAAACCGAAATTGATAACCGCTTTGCTACTGAGCACCTGACTGAACAACTCATCAGAAACACCACACAACAATTTATTGGAGAAATCGATCAAAAACCACCTATTTTTTCAGCTATAAAAAAAGACGGAAAACGCCTGTATGAATTGGCTAGAGCCGGAGAAACCACTCAAATAAAGTCAAGGAAGGTAACTATTAGCCTATTTGAAATCACTGCTATTAACCTCCCGAAAATAGATTTTAAAGTGGTTTGCAGCAAAGGTACTTATATCCGTTCATTAGCTCATGATTTCGGAATTGCCCTGCAGTCAGGTGCACATTTGTCTGCTTTACGGCGTACTAAAATTGGTAATTTTTCAGTAAGTGATGCTACTACTATCGAAAATTTTTTAGATGCAATCGGCAGCGACACATAACATGTCTACAATGTCTTTTTCTATATTTTCGCCCTTATTGGCATTGTACCAAACTTGTAAGTCTTTTTTAAATTCAGCATCGAGGCTTCCAAATTTTTCTTTGTAATTTTTAACCATTTGAGTTGCTTCTGACGGCCTTGGGCCCCAAGTAGAAACTACTTCATTTGTATAGGCATCTAAGGCAATTAATTTCGGAATAGACCTACTGCCATCAGTTAAAAATGCATCCATCAATGCTTCATTTTCATCACGTAACACAATGTTCAATTCAATATTCCCTGAGGCTTCTACTATTTTATTGATAACCGGCAATGAGTGTGCCGCATCGCCACACCAACTTTCGGTTAATACAATCCAATGATACTTTTTATCAGAATTATTGATAATTTCTTTGGCTTGTTCTGACAATTTAAAGGTTTTGTCTAAACGTTTCATCCTACTGTTATTCAGCTTGCTGTAATTCAATAAATCGTCTGACTGTTTTTCTCCTGTAGATTTTCCTTTTTTTAGTAAATCAACAACCAATTGCCTGTACGCTTGATAAGTCATTGACTTCTTTAAGCTATTTTTTACTATATCCTTCATTTGTTAAAATTCATATATACGCAACATTAGACAGCCAAAACCCTGAAACTTACAAAACACTAAATTGAAGTGGTATTTTAAGAATTGTATTTCTTTTTTAAACTGTTGAGCATTACATCAGTCATTTTCTCTAAGTCAAATTCATATTGCCAATTCCAATCTTTTTTAGCTTGTGTATCGTCTATGCTTTGTGGCCAGCTATCAGCAATTTGTTGCCTGAAATCAGGCGAATAGGCAACTTTAAAATCGGGCACGCGTTTTTGTATGGCTGCCGTAATTTCTTTGGGTGTAAAATCTATGGCGGCAATATTGTATGAAAAGAAATGTATTGGCAATGTTGCCTGCATCATTGCGATAGTTGCCCG
>DRQI01000295.1 GCA_011330545.1 Flavobacteriia bacterium | reverse complement strand
TTAGGCTAAATTTTTATTTTACAAAATTTATAGTTAACGGGTATTGGTATACTTCCCCCCTGCTCGCCTTAATTGCCGCCACGAGTACCAATACAAATTTTACGATTCCTACAATAGAAATGAGAGATGCCAGGCTTAAAACCCCAAATAAATTGTCAAAGTCTAAGTGAAAATTAAACCCGTCAAAATCATCTATATACCTAAAATTTCTAAAAAAAGAACCAAAAGCAAATGGAAGCGAAAGCAATCCTAATACAAAAATATAAAGTGTATAACTTAAATTGAAGTTCACCGCTTCTTTACCGTTTTCATCCAAATAAGAACTTTTGTCTTTGTTAACCGACCACATTATCAATGGGCCGATAATACTGCCAAAAGGAAAAACAAAACTTAAATATGCCGATAAGTGTATTAAAAAAGAGGTGTTTTTTTCGTTTTGAGTCAACATGGTATTATTTTTTTAGTACTTAACAATGCAAATATATGTATAAAAGATAATACTATGCAATACAAAGTACTGAATTTTAACATTTATTTAACAATTTGTTTTTAAAAAGAAAAGTAAAAATGTTGCTTTTAAATATATTAAACTATTGTTTATTAGATGTTTACACAATTCATTCTAAAGTTATTTAAACAAATTTTCGGTTAGGAAACTATTGATACTAGAAAAAGGTTGGTGCCAGAATACTATGAATATCGGGATATTAACATGCAGATTCTCAATACGCAATACTCAATTCTCAATACTCAATTCTAACAACATCCACAGTATCAATCAAGTACCAAAAGTGTCTCAACACCCAACAAATCCAAACCATTACCCTTTAAATTAAAATAAATATTTTCTGTAACTTGTGGCAAAATATATTGAATACATGTCAAAATTTTCTGTTAAGAGCCTGAATAAATATTTACTGTTTAAATTACCCTCAGCCTATTTCTCGGGAGTACGCGTAAAATCAATTACCGATAAAGAAGCAGTAGCTACGGTGAAACACAAATGGATTAATCAAAACCCTTTTCAATCGCTCTATTGGGCTACCCAAGGTATGGCATCTGAACTCGCTACCGGAATTCTGGTAATGAAACAAATTGCCGCCAGCGGTAAAAAAATTTCTATGTTGGTTACCCACCAAGAAGGTACTTTTACCAAGAAAGCCACCGGGAGAATCGATTTTTATTGCAAAGACGGCGACCTTATAAAAAATGCCATTGCCAAAACGATTGAAACAGGAGAAGGGCAAACCATTACAATGACAGCAGAAGGTATTGATGAACAAGGCGACTCGGTTTCTAAATTTGAATATGAATGGAGTGTAAAAGTAAAAGAATAGTGTAAAGTAAAAATCACACCTTCTTAGATGGTGGCTTTAGAAAACTCCTATAAGGGGCAATGAGCAACAAGATTATTATAAACAGGCCTGAAAAGTAGGCAAAGCAAAAGGGCATTGCCATCAGCTAAGCAGATAATTTTTCAAAGTAACTTAAAAAGGGATACTAAAGAATATGAAATGAGCCATAATAATTAGGTTGATACCCGCCAAAATGATTCTAGGCGCAATCAAAGATTCATGAACTCAATTGAAAAAAAATAAATTAGATGCGAATAATTCCACCTGACAATTAAAAATAAATAAAATATAAACAGATGAAAAAAGGGCAAAGACGAAGAATGAACCTAACCTTAGGATACATCGGGGCAGGAAATAAAACGTCATTATTTACCCGAAAACCTAAGTTGCCCTTTAGAAAAATCAAAGAGATTTACGGAGAAGAACTAGAACACTTTACAGCGAACACAACAAACCCAGAAAACAAACAAACACCATTATCTGTTGAAGACATAAAGAAAATAAGGGATAATGTAAAGAAACAACTAAAACGAGAGCAGAGAAAAAATAGCATAGCTTTGCTCATTGCATTGTTTGTAATTCTAGTAATTATCATTGTAATAAATTTTTATTTTTCAGAAATACGTGAATTTCTTAAAAATTTAAATACCCTTTAAGATGTAACAGAATAATCAATTGTTCAACCAATAAACGCGTAATCCTACAAAATATCAAAAAATGTACGGACATTTTCATGCCATGAGAGACCGGTTGAAACGTTACGAAGCTGAAAAGCAAGTAAAACGTGAAAAGGTAGATAAAAATAAAAAAGCACGATTAGGCTTTACGAAGAGTAATGACGAATTTGATTTTCCGGAAGTTTCGAAAGCCGAATTGATACAAATAAAAGCTCAAATTCGCCAAAAGGCAGCTAAAGAAAAGAAAAAACATTGGATAGCTTTATTAGTAGCTATTTTAAGCATTTTAATTATATACCTGTTTGTAAAAAAATGGGGGCTTTAAATTGTAAAATAAATCAACTTAAAATAAACCACTAACAACAAATAAAAACACCATGATAGCACACGAAATAGATTACAACATTTACGGTGAAGAAATGCAATATGTAGAAATAGAATTAGACCCGCAAGAAGCTGTAGTAGCAGAATCGGGTAGTTTTATGATGATGGACGACGGTATTAAAATGGATACCATTTTCGGTGATGGCTC
>DRQI01000294.1 GCA_011330545.1 Flavobacteriia bacterium | reverse complement strand
GAGTTACGTTATGAGTTAGGAAAGCGCAATAAAATAGGGTGTTTTACTAAATTAAGCGTAGCACCGCTACGGTTAATTTTGAAAACGCAGTGAAACGACCTATTTTGCAGTGATTTCTGAACGGAATAGGAAGTCTATTGCATAACCTGGGTTAAATGAGTTCATTGAAAAAATTACCGGTAAACCACTTTTTATGCTTTTTGCCATAAGTTTTAGTATTGTAATTTTAGAGATGAGCTATTGCCGAAGCACAAAATGGTTTCAAATTCCTTTGGGTTCATTATCAATATAGCAACAAGGCGATGCCAGCCAATAATAAGCACATTTCTTTAACCCCAAATTATGTATTAGTCCATAATTTGGGGTTAAGAAATCACGTTAATCAACACAAAGGTATTTGCAATATCAATTGCGTGCCGATAGCATTGTTATTGTTATCCACAAGATCTTTATAGCTTAATGAAAACGAATGTTGGCAATTTTTTACAAAATTGGTAAGCCTTTCTTTGGTTATGTCGATGCCAAAAGATTTTCTACGGATTACCTTATTGGCTTTTATTTTTGCAGATTCTTTTCTGCCAATACCGTTATCTTCAATCGTTATTTGAATAAACTTTTTGTCAACTTGGCCAATAGACACCGTAATTTTTTTTAACCCTTTTTTAGAAGATAGCCCATGCCAAATAGAATTTTCTAAAAACGGCTGTAATATTAAGGGCGGTACTTTGATAGTATCTAAATTAATAGAAGGTGCTATAATCGTTTCATATTTAATCTGATTTGAAAACCTTATATTTTCAATACCTACATACAAATCCATTGTTTTCAATTCTTCGGCCAAACTAATTTCTTTTACCGAAGATGCATCTAAAATTTTTCGAATGAGCTTAGAGAATTTGTTCAAGTAATGAACAGCATTTTTTTGCTCATTATTTATAATGTATAATTTGATTGAATTTAAGGCATTAAAAATAAAATGGGGGTTCATTTGAATGCGCAATAAATCTTGCTCTAAGGTTAAAATACGCTTCTCATTCTTTAAATTGCGCTGCCTGTATAAAAAATACAACACAAGTGCCAAAAGGCTTAGGGATATCAGGCTTATAAGCCAAATTTTTCTATTCTTTGAAAAGTTGAGTTGGTCAATTTTATTTTGATTGGCCAGTGCTTTTATTTGATTATTTTTCTTCTCAGAGTCATATTTAATAATCAAATCATTTACATATTGTATGTTGCGTTCATTAGAAATTTTTTCATCAAACTCTTCAGAAAGTTTATAATAACGCAAACTGTTTTTATAATCGTTTTTTTGCTGTGACAGCTCAGACAAATGGCTATACGCTTCAGAAATATTGGGTGATATGTTGTATTCTTTTGCAATTGCCAACCCTTTTAACAGGTTTTTTTCTGCCATTGTATATTGTTTTAGTTTGGTTTGTGCCCAACCTAAATTAATATATTCAGTAGACAAATAATCTTTGTTTCCCAACGCAATCGCTTCGGCCAAATTAGGTTTAATTATCTGTAGCGCTTTGTTAAAATTGTTTTGCTTGATATAGATTCGTGCAATACTGCTATTGCAAATAACTTGGCCAAAGCGGTTGTGAGATTTAGTATTGACGTCCAATGAGTTTTTATAATAAATCAACGCCTCGTCAAATTTACCTAGAGCTTCTTTTGCATAGCCGATATTCTGGTTATTGATAGCAATACCCAATTTATTTTGGATACTTTCTTCAATTTTTAAAGATTGCTTAAATTGATTAATTGCCAAATCATATTGTTTGAGCAACAGGTAAATATTACCCATACTATTATGAGATACTGCAATACTACGGCGCAAACCCAAATTGGGATTTTTTACAGTTTCGGCTAAGGCCAGTGCTTCTTGATTGTAATCTAATGCCGTTCTATTGGCGTCTGTTTTTCTGTAATCTACGCCTAACATATTAAGGCTAAAGACTCTAAACTCAATATTTTTGGCTTTAATTGAAGTTTTTAATGCCTCTTTATGAATTTTTATGGCCTTGTCTAGTAGCGAATAATTTCGATATTTCGTGCCGAGAAGGTTTAAGGCGTATGACTTGCCCGACAGATAGTTGTTTTTATCAAAAAAATTGACAAGAAAACGCAATTGGGTGGTATCTCTTCTAAAAACGTATAAAAAACCATTAATCTCTTTATACGTTTTTGGCCTGACGGTTAAAATACTATCAGCCCTTTTTTGAATGGCAACTTCTTTCTTCTGAACTGCAAAGCCATCAAATACAATAAAACAAAGTAAAACAAAAAAGAGTATATATTTATGCATACCAAGATGTTATAATTTACCTAAAAAATCAGATTTGCGTTGTCTTGAAACCGGAATCCGTTTATTGTTTTCTAACACAACATAACCGTCTGTTTTTATAAACTCTTTAATTTTATTTAAGTTGATAATATAAGAATTGTGAATTCTAAAAAAATAGTCGCGAGGTAAGATTTCACAAACCTCTTTTAATTTTTTGGTAAGTACAATTTTTTTATTGTTGATAAGGTATAGGGTTGAGTAATTTCCATCAGACTCAGCATATAATATGTCATCAGGTTCTAAAAAAACCAGCTTTCCGTCTGTATTTATAGTTATCTTTTTATGATGTAACCTGTTATTAAAATTTAATAATATCCGCTCAAATTTATCAGTACTGATATTGCGGTGGTTATATCTTTTTATTTTAGCAATGGTTTCTTTCAGGTCATCACTGTCAATAGGTTTCAATAAATAATCAATAGCTTCTTTTTTAAGGGCTTTAATAGCATATTCGTTATAAGCGGTAGTAATAACCACAGCGAAATCTTTTTTTTCTAATTTTTCAAGAAATTGAAATCCGTCCATGGTTGGCATTTCTACATCTAGAAACAAACAATCTAATTCAGTATTTTTTAGGTAATGCAACGCTTTTTCAGGTTCAGAAAACGTAGCGATGACCTCCAACTCATCACTAAAATTAGACAATTCCCATGACAAACCCTGAATGGCTTTTGGCTCATCATCTATAATTACGGCTTTTAACATTAAAAGGTACTTTATATCAAAAATAGTACATACACTAAATTTTTAATAAAATGATGTATGCTTTGTGCTAAAATAAGTATAAATTGTTAAGAACACATTATAATTTGACATTACAGGTGTTTTTATCTGAATTGATGAAATGTATACACAATTTCTTACCAACTATACAAAATAGATTTTATAGCCTTTTATATTTACTGATATTTGAACTGCAATTGAAAAAGAAACTTAAAAATGCTATGAAAGAAGAATTTTAGAGTTTAAATTGCTATGAAAAAGAAAATAATTTGAGCCCTTACAGATTTATGAATGCCACTAAAAGAAGAACGCTAGTGAATTGTATTGTCTTTCTTCCTATTAGATATTGAAATATAATGTAAATTACTGGTGCAATGTGTAAGCCTCAACAACAGACTGAAGTTAATAGATAAAAAATCAGTAACTTTAGTCTGTTTCTTTTTATACCATTGAAAAAGTTTAAACGGGGTCATTATTAAAACCAATACAACCAAAAGATATTCAAAATGAAACCTACCTTAAAAATTTTCTTAACCCTTTTAGTTTTTGGATTTTTATTTTCTTCGCAGTGTGTTGAGGCGCAAAAAACAAAAAGATTAAAACGGCCTTCGAGTAGGGTTGGAATAAGCAGTGTAGATACCTTTGTGAGAGAGTCATTTGATTTATATGATAAAGTGTACCGATTTGATAACTATGCAGCAACCGGAAAATCGTTAAGCGATGATGACTATGAACTTCTAATTGATGCCGTTGAAGATGGCGAAAATGTTTTAGCAAGTGCCCCTAATGCCATCGCCGATTTAGATGGAGCTGGGGTTTTAAAACAAACCAAAGGCACATTGCAAATAAATAGGGCTAAAAAAGCCTTAAAATACAGCTTAAAAACAGCTAAAAAGTTGATTACAGAAAAGAAAAAACAAGAAGGTAATTCGCAAACTGAAAAAGGCGTTGCCGAAAATGATTCTAACAGTGAAAATTCTGACCCGAAATCTAAAAATAACAATACACAAAAAAAAGTAACCGTCTATAGCAAGTTTGATTATGTACCCGGGGATAAACTACTATTTTTTGATAACTATGATAGAGATTATATCGGAGATTTTCCTTCAAAATGGAATACAAACGGTTCAGGAGAAGTTGTCACCATCAATGATGCTACCGAAAAATGGTTTGAAATGAAATCAGGTTATAAAACATTTTATATTCCGGATTTGCCTACTGAGTTACCCGAAGAATATACCATAGAATTTGATATATTAACATCGGGTATAGACAATAATACCAGCTCTACAGCTGTATTAAGTATAATTTTAGATGATAATAATGATTTTACTTACGGCAAAAATTATGTATATGCCTATTTGCCATTTTGCCAATATACCCCCATAGGTATTCGGATTGAAAATAGAATTAACGGTACAGAAACTATTGATAACAGTATTACTGCCAATATTAGGCAAACGGTGTTGAATCAACCGCATATTTCTATTGCGGTTAATAAATTGCGTTATCGGCTTTGGGTAAATGAAAAGAAATATATTGATGTGCCAAGATTGGTATCGCCTGATAAAATGCTAAAATATATTAAGTTTAATTTGAAAGGGTTTGAAGATGGTAAAGACAGGTTGTTTATTAGAAACCTTAAAGTTGCCGAGGGAGGGGTTGATTTAAGAAGGCAACTCATTGAAAAAGGTTCTGTTTCCACTAATGGAATTTTATTTGATTCAGGCTCGGCAAACATACAACCGCAATCGTATGGTATAATCCGTCAAATAGCTCAGGTATTAAAACAAGAAACAGCGATGAAGTTAAATATCATTGGCCATACAGATGCCGATGGAGATGCCGATACCAACTTACAACTTTCTAAAAGAAGGGCAGAGGCCGTTAAAAAAGCATTGATAAATACTTATGGTATTTCGGGCAATAGGTTACAAACGCAAGGCAAAGGCGAAAGTACTCCTGTTGGCGATAACAATACGGCAGCAGGAAAAGCCCAAAATAGGCGCGTAGAATTTATAAAAATATAGAATTGCCAAAAAGAATAAAACCATTAATCAACCAAAATAATTATCCATGAAAAAGATTTTTTTAAACATTGCCGTAGTACTAATCTACATTGTAACAAATACAGCAACTGCACAAAATTGTAGTACCTATTACCCGTTGAAAGAAGGCGCTTCTTTTGAATTTACATCGTATGATAAGAAAGATAAGCCGGTAGCTGTTGTAACTCATAAAATGACTTCGGTGACAACAAAAGGAACGGCCACCGAAGCTACTGTTGAAACCGAAATTTTTGACGATAAAAATACTTCCGTAGCAAAAACAACCTATACCGTTACTTGTGAAAATGGCCATGTGGCCATAGATTTTAAATCGCTAATTACCCCCGAGATGCTTACGCAATATCAAGACATGGAAATTGATATTAGCGGTAATGATATGATAATTCCCAATGACCTTACCGTAGGCAAAGCCATACCCGATTCAGATGTGCTGATGACCATTAAAATGACACCTGTACAAATGAAAATGTCAATGAAAATGTTAAATGGCAAGGTAGAAAAACGCGAAAAGATAACGACGCCCGCCGGTACTTTCGACTGCTATGTAATTGTATTTGAAACCGAATTTAAAATGGGTATCAAGCGCAAGGGCAAGACAAGGCAATGGCTGGCAAAAGATATAGGCATTGTAAAAACCGAAGATTATAATAAAAAAGGGAAAGTCGTCAGCAAGAGTGTGTTAACGAAGTTTAGCGAATAAAACCCTAAAATATAAAAATTGTAACACATTTTGTTACATTTTGTATAACGATTCGCAGTTGATTTACTTATAATTGCCTAAATTTATTGAACCAATCTCAAACTACTTGAGTAATGAAATATTTTTTGGCTTGTCTTTTATTTTTTCTATGCCTTATTTCTTTCGGGCAACAAACAATAAAATCAGATTCCTTAAGGCAAATAGCAACTATTACATCTAATGACACTTTGAAAGTAAAAGCATGGTCAGATTTATATGATTTATTTCGTAATGATATTGAAAACTATGACTCGGCATTATACTATTCAAAAAAAATTATAAGATATTCGTCTAAAGAAAATTATACAACAGGAAAATATATAGGATACCACCGCATTGCTAATTATTTTTTTACTCACAATCAATATGACAGCGCTTATTTTTATTCAAAAAAAAGTTATGAGATTGCGAAGAAATTGAATAATAAAAAATATCTAGGCAAATCAGAAAATTTATTGGCATATATAAGTTTTAGGATGCAAAAAAAAGATAGCGTTGCAGCCTATTTGTCAAAGGCTATAAAAAACGGATTGGATACAGGCGATGTTGAAATTTTGTGTAATGCGTATTTATTAAAGGGGAATTTGCATTATAGAAAATTTGAAAATGAAAAAGCCTTACAGTACTATTATAAAATAGACTCCTTGACAAAAAATAAGAAGGCTTATAATGCTGCGCTCTGCAAATCATTAATAAATACAGGTAATTTGCTTTTGAGGTCGTATTCGGTTAGCGATACATCTTATATAAAAAAAGGAGAAAACTATTTTTTAAGAGCTAGAGATGTAGCAAAAAAAATTAATAATAAAGACGAAGAAAATTATGCCATTAGCCAATTGGGTAAAATTTATATACAAAGAAAAAATTATAAAAAAGCAATTGATTATTTTGAAAAAAGTGTAACCTATTTTGAGAAAGCCCATGCCATTAGGGAAATGTCAAATATTTATTGGAGTTTAGGCATTAGTTATAATCAATTAAAGAAGTTAAAAAAAGCCGATGAATATTATAAAAAAAGAATAAAGTTATATGAGCAATTAAACAGTAAAGCCGGTTTGGCAGAAGCGTATTGGACCTATGCCGGATTCAATTACTACAATAAAAATTTTGACGAAGCCATACCCAATTACCTCATTGCCCTACGGTTATTTGACAGCATAAAATCAAATCGTATCGGGCCCATAACAGCCGCTAATTATGAATTGGCAAATTCGTATGCTAAAAAGAAAAATTATAAAGACGCCTATAATTTCCTCTATAAAGCATTTCAGCTGCAAGATTCATTAAATGACAACAAGCAAGATAAAATTACCTTAGAACTCGAAAAAAAATATCAGGCCAAAAAGAAAGAACATGAAATAGCTTTGTTGACTTCACAAAATAAGTTGGCTAAGCAAGAAAAAGAGCAACAACGAAATTTGTTAGTCGGAGGAATAGGCATCACCTCTTTAGCGGGGTTGTTTTTCTTTTTTATGTATCGTAATAGGCAAAAGACTGCTAAAAAATTACAAGAGCTTGATAAAGCTAAATCTAAGTTTTTTGCCAATATTTCACATGAATTCCGTACCCCTTTAACCCTACTAAGTGCCCCGTTAGAAAAACGGTTGGAAGATAAGAAACTAAAAAAAGAAGACCGTTCAGATTTTGAAATGATGCAGCGCAATTCACAGCGGCTATTATCACTCATAGACCAATTACTAGACCTCTCTAAACTCGAATCAGGAAATTTAAAATTAAAAGTAAGTCGTGGTAACCTGTCGCAATTACTAAAATCAATTGCCTCTTCATTTCAATACCTGGCATCTCAAAAAAATATCCATTACACGATAGATATAACACCTCTTAAAAATGTATGGTTTGATAGAGGCCTAGTAGAAAAAATGGTAATTAACCTATTGTCAAATGCTTTTAAATATACCAAAGATAAAGGCAATATAACTTTTAAATCAACTGTTAAAAACAAGCAATTAGAGTTATTGATAGAAAATAGCGGAACCATTTTAACAAACCAACAGATAGCTAAAATTTTCAATCGTTTTTATCAAAGTAATGAACAAAATGAAGGTGTAGGGATTGGCTTATCGCTCGTAAAAGAGTTGGTAGAATTATCGCATGGAACCATAGCCGTAGAAAATACAAGCCGTCAGACCATTTTATTTACCGTATTGCTGCCCATAGATAAAACGGCATTTACAAAAGGTGAATTCGTAACACCAAAAGATAAAAAAGACACAATCATAAGCAAAAAATTAGCAACGCAAATTCTTGAAAATAAAATACCTGAAAATAAACCAATTGATAAAGACCAGCCTATTTTATTAATAGTTGAAGACAACAGCGATGTAAGAAACTTTATTAAAAGGTCTTTTTCTAAAAAATATCAAATTATAACAGCTAAAAACGGAAAATCAGGTATTAAAAAAGCCATTACATTTATTCCCGATATTATCATTTCAGATATTATGATGCCCAAAGTTACCGGGTTAGAGCTCTGTAAACACTTAAAACAAGACGAACGTACCAGTCATGTCCCTATTATTCTATTAACAGCGAAAGTAGAAAAAGAAGATCAATATAAAGGATTAACCATTGGTGCAGATGCCTATATTACCAAACCTTTTACCCTCAAATTATTAGAAACCCAAGTCGATAATTTAGTGGCAATTAGAACATCGTTGCGCAATCGCTATAGCCAAGAAATAATTTTAAAACCCAAAGACATTGCCATCACCAATCTCGACGAACAATTCTTAAAACGCATTCAAGACGTTTTAGACAACAAATTGATAGAATCTTCTTTTACCATTGAAGAATTTAGCAAGGCCGTAGGCTTGAGCAGGATGCAATTACACCGAAAATTAAAGGCCTTAACAGGATTGTCAACCTCTGAGTTTATACGCTCACAACGCCTAAAACTGGCAGCCCAATTATTAAAAAAATCAGAAATAAACGTGTCCCAAGTAGGGTACAGCGTAGGGTTTAACGACCACTCGTATTTTAGCAAATGCTTTAAAGAAATCTATCATTGCACGCCTACCGAATATGCTCATAAAAGGAAATAATTTCTTGATTAATTTCTAGTCATTAGCCAATCCTTCCTTCCATTACACCCAATGTTACAATAATTACAACTCTTGTTACAATACTAATAACTACCTAAAATGTATCGTGCTAATTTGGCTGTAGAAAAATTGGTGTTATCCAATAGATATACTATTTGACTAAATAATAATTGCAGTTCGTATTAGCTGCTTTAAAGAATAAAGCAGTCAAAAAACAATCATTTTTAGCACATTTATTTTGAATGAAAGAAAAGCAAAAGAGATATGAAGGCACTGTTGAAGAATTCACTTCAAACAAAATATATTTAAATATCAATAACCTAAAAAAAGGAACTTATAAATTAAAAATAATACATAAAAATAAAATAGTAAAGAGTGTACACTTCACCAAAAAATAATAAAAACACCAAAATTATGAAAACTTTTAAAAGCCTAGTAATAGTATTAGTAATGATTCTTTCATCGCAGGCAAATGCCCAATTTTTAAAAAAATTAGGCAAAAGTGTTAAGAATGCTGCCGAAAGGACGGTAAATAGAAAAGTAGAAGAAAAAACCGAAGAAAAAACGGCAAAAGCTATGGATTCCCTCCTCAATGCAGATAAAAAAATCAAAAAGAAAAAACACCGTAAACCAAAAAAGCACAACACTACCGTCAATAAAACAAATACAAATACCGATGAAAATGGCACTAAAAATAATAATGCCATGCAGCAGATTAACAGCAATAAAGATTTTAAATCAGGTACCAAAGTATTGTATAAAGACACCTTTAAAAATGATGCAATCGG
>DRQI01000293.1 GCA_011330545.1 Flavobacteriia bacterium | reverse complement strand
TTCAATCCTGATGACTTTTTTAGTTGATTCACCTAATTGAGCTTATACGATAATTTCAATTCATCCAATTCACTGAGCAATTCTTGTGAAATTTCAATTTTTGAAGTCCGGCTAGGCATGTGCAATTTTAATTGTTCTTCCATATCATATATCAAAAAATTGAGGTGGTCTTTCCCTTTATGGCTCTTAACGAGATTTTCAATTGACTCGATTTTTTCTTCATTCAATTCTACTATATCCAATTGTAAGGTAAGTTTATGGGCTAACGTTTCTAACACATCTTGCAACATCTGTATGGCATTGAACTGTATGCGAACATCGCCTTCACGCCATCCGGGGCGTATCGACATTTTGATATGTAAAAATGAATTGGGAATTAAAAAGTGTTTAAATTTCAGGTAATCTTCGCCAAACATCCTAAATTCATGGGCTTCTGAATAATCTTCAATAGTAAATGCCGCCCATCCTTTTCCGTTTTTTGAAATACGGTGTTGTACATCGGTAACAATCCCTCCAATGGTTAGGTCTTTATTCAACAAATCATTCAAATTGTTAAAAACACTGATCGGTGCATTGCAGAAATATTTTATTTCGGTTTTGTAATCGTCTAGCGGATGCCCTGAGATATACATTCCGATGACTTCTTTTTCTTTGGCTAGTTTCTCCATAATTCCCCATGGTTCACAATCAGGAATTTTAGGTTCTTCAAACTGTACTTCTGACGTTTCTCCAAAGAGTGATACTTGTGCTGAATTGGCATTTTCTTGAAATTTATTTCCAAAACGAATGGCTCTTTCTATAAAGGTTTGTCCTTTTTCATCCAATTCAAAATATTGTGCCCTATGGGTATTGGTAAACGAATCAAAAGCTCCTGCCAATACCAATCCGTCAAAGGCTTTTTTATTAGCAGCGCGCAAGTCAACGCGTTTGGCAAGGTCAAAAATAGATTTGTAGTTTCCGTTCTTTTTCCGTTCTTTAACAATGGCATCTACGGCATTGGCTCCCACCCCTTTTATCGCCCCCATTCCGAAACGAATAGCGCCTTGTTTATTAACGGCAAATTTGTAGAATGACTCATTGATATCTGGGCTTAACACCTCTATGTTTGCGCGTTTGCATTCATCCATAAAAAATGACACCGACTTGATATCACGCATATTGTTAGACAACACAGCCGCCATATATTCTGCCGGATAATGCGCTTTTAAATAGGCTGTTTGATAGGCAATATAGGCATAACAGGTAGAATGCGATTTGTTAAATGCATAGGCGGCAAAGGCTTCCCAATCTTTCCATATTTTTTCTAGAATTTCTTCGGGATGGCCATTGTTTTTTCCGCCTTCGATAAACTTGGGTTTGAGTTGTTGCAGTAAGGAAAAAATCTTTTTCCCCATCGCTTTACGGAGCACATCGGCTTCACCTTTTGTAAACCCGGCTATCTTCTGTGAAAGTAACATCACTTGCTCTTGATATACGGTAACGCCATAGGTTTCTTTTAGTGATTCTTCCATTACCGGAAGGTCATACTCAATGGCTTCGATACCGTGTTTTCGTTGGATAAATAACGGGATGTATTCCATAGGCCCGGGGCGATACAAGGCATTCATAGCTATCAAATCTGCAAATTCGGTAGGCTTCAACGCTTTCATGTGTTTTTGCATTCCGGGAGATTCGTATTGAAATATCCCAACGGTTTCTCCTCGCTGGAAGAGTTCGTACGTTTTAGGGTCGTCTAACGGAAAGCTGTCGGGGTCTAATTCAACTCCGTGTAAAGCCTTGACAATCTTACAGGTATCTTTAATAAGAGTCAGCGTTTTCAAGCCTAAGAAATCCATTTTTAACAAGCCGGCATCTTCTACTACATAGTTGTCAAATTGGGTAACATACAACTCTGAATCTTTGGCGGTTGCTACCGGAATTAAATTGGTAATATCTTCGGGGGTAATGATGACTCCGCAGGCATGTGTGCCGGTATTTCGCACAGAGCCCTCCAAGGCCAATGCCTGTTTAATGGTTTGTGCTTCAATATCTTCGCCTTCTGCCAAATTGCGCAATTCGTTTACTTTAAGAATTTCATCTTTGCGGAGTTCTTCTATCTTTGAAATACTTTTTTCATCTTCGCCAAAAATGGTTGCCAACTTGGTATTGGGTACCAGTTTTGCTATCCTATCGGCATCGGGCAACGGCAAGTCTAATACTCTGGCAGTGTCTCTGATAGATGACTTTGCTGCCATTGTACCATAGGTTATAATTTGTGCTACTTGATTAGCGCCGTATTTGTCAATGACGTAATCGATTACTTTTTGACGGCCTTCATCGTCAAAATCTATATCAATATCAGGCAGTGAAACCCGGTCGGGATTTAAAAAACGCTCAAAAAGCAGCTCGTATTTTATGGGGTCAATATTGGTAATCCACAAACAGTAAGCTACGGCTGAACCTGCTGCCGAACCTCGCCCGGGCCCTACTGAAACACCCATTTCCCTCGCTTTGGCAATAAAATCTTGTACGATTAAAAAATATCCGGGATAACCCGTGTTTTCAATAACTTCCAGTTCAAAATCTAAACGCTCTTTGGTTTCGGCATCCAACTCTCCATATCGCTTTTCGGCACCTTTAAAAGTCAAGTATTTCAGGTAAGCATTCTCCCCTCTTTTACCACCGTCTTCGGCATCTCTTTCATCGATAAACTTTGGGGGAATTTCAAATTTTGGCAGCAGCACATCTCTTGCCAAGGTATAGGGTTCTATTTTGTCTACAATTTCTTGGATGTTAATGATGGCTTCAGGTATTTTTTGAAACAAGTGTTTCATTTCTTCCTGACTTTTAAAATAGTATTCGTCATTTGGCAATCCGTACCGAAACCCCCTACCCCTTCCTTTGGGCGTAGCTTGTTTTTCGCCATCTTTTACACATAATAAAATATCGTGCGATTCGGCATCACTTTTATCGATGTAAAATGTATTATTGGTAGCAACCACTTTGACATTGTGTTTCTTAGAAAATGCTAATAATACTTCGGTAACGTGTTGTTCGTTTTCTTGTCCGTGATTATTCAGTTCTAAGTAAAAATCATCTCCAAAAGTACTTTTCCACCACAGCAGGGCTTCTTCGGCTTGTTTTTCGCCAATATTTAAAATTTTACTGGGAATTTCACCGTACATATTTCCACTCAATACAATTATATCTTCTTTGTATTGCTCGATAATTTTTTTATCGATACGCGGCACATAATAGAATCCGTCTATATAGGCAATTGAAGACATTTTTGCCAAATTATGGTAGCCGTTTTTATTTTTAGCCAACAGTACTATTTGATATCCGTTATCCTTCACCGATTTATTCTTATGGTCTTCACATACATAGAATTCGCATCCTACAATAGGTTTTATAGGTGTTTCTGAATCTTTATTATGCTTTAAGGCTTCTTTTACGAAGGTAAAAACGCCCATCATGTTTCCGGTATCTGTCAAAGCAACCGCAGGCATCTTATCGGCTATTGCCGCCTGAACTAATTTACCGATACTCGCTGTAGATTGTAAGATTGAAAATTGCGAATGGTTGTGTAAATGTGAAAATGGATATTGTTCAAGGCCTTCTAATGAAGTGGCCTCTTGGCTTACCTCGGTTTGTTTTTTTGTACGTTTTTCTTTGAGCTGTGCACTTTCTTTTTTGAGGTTGATATGTTGTAGGCCGATGAGTTCAATTTCTTTGGGGTATTTGGCCTTGAACTCTTCAAAATAGTCAGGTGTTACATCTAATTCTTCTTTGGTAAAAATTTCTTTACGGATCAATTCAAAGAAACAACGCGCGGTAGCTTCTACATCAGCGGTAGCATTGTGGGCTTCGGCAAAAGGTGTATTGAATAAATATTGATGTAATTCTGTCAATGTTGGCAATTTAAACTTACCATATCTACCTCCGGGAATTTGACAGAGCCGTGCCGTAGTTTCTGTACAGGTATCTAATATAGGCAGGTCATTCAATTTAGTAACAATGCCTTTTCTGTGATACTCACAGCCCATAATATTCAAGTCAAAACCCACATTTTGCCCTACTACAAAATCGGTTTTGGCAAGGGCTTCGTTGAATATGGCTAGGACTTCGGCTAAGGGCTTTCCTTTTTCTTGTGCCAATTGTGTTGAAATACCGTGTATTTGTTCGGCATCATAGGGAATGTTAAATCCGTCAGGCTGAATCAAAAAGTCTTGATGTTCAATAATTTCGCCGTATTTATCATGTAGCTGCCATGCTATTTGAATACACCTCGGCCAATTATCGGTATCGGTAATCGGAGCATTCCATTTTTTTGGTAAACCGGTAGTTTCAGTGTCAAATATAAGGTACATCTATGCCGTTTTTTAATGAAAAATAAGGGTTTTAAAAATACTTATTTCCTCTTTTTCTGAAGGGAATGCCGCACTTTTTTTATTAACATTTACTGATGGTGCTACGCCTTTTACAGAAACACTTTCAGGAATATTAGGAATTATATTGTGATAAAAAATTAGAATTCATTCTTGTTTGCCTAACAAAATGTAACTAGATATGACTATCAAATCTACTGATTTAACATAGAAGATTGTGTGGCAATAGTATTTCTAATTTGAATATATTCTGAATACGCTCCTGTAAATGCAATTCGTTTTTCAATGACTGTATCATATCCTTGTGTCAAAGAAATAATCAATTCACAAATTTCCCTAATGGCGTGGTTGCCCCCGTCATTTTTGCTAATATAATCGCACAGTTTATTTTCTCTACAGTAGTTTTTTAGCATAAAACTAGCGTCTCTGTTTACCATAAACCGCAAGCCGCAGGCTTTGGCCATACTCAAATCTAAAATATCATCAAAAACAAACAGTACTTCTTTAGAGGTAAAGCCTTTGTGTTGGGTTAACCACTCTAAAACTTCTATTTTATTCTTGCTCTTTAAAAAAATATGGTCAAAGTGCTCTCTTTTGGCAAAATAGCTTGCCGTTTCATTGTTTTCGCCGGTAATAATTGCCGTATAGGGAATTTTATGATTCTTTAAATAATACGAAAAGCGCAACATATTGATGCCCATAGAATCGGCTTCTGAAAAAGAGCTTTCGCTATTATTTTTTTTATAGCCACTGTGAAACACGCCATCCCAATCGAAAATAATGGCTTTGATATTTTCTAATTGCCCGGCAATGGTTTCTTTATTTTTTATGAATTCTCCTAGCATTTACAACGTATTACAAATTCTCTTTTTTAAGGTAAAATTCCCTTTAAGGTTTTAAAAACCTCACTTACCCATAAACAAGCCTTTGTTTGTGAAAGGCCTTACAGAATAATATTTTCATCAGGGTTATAACCGGTATTTTGTTATTGCCATACCCAGCTGAATATTAGATAGTTAAATATGTGTTAAACCAAATCCTGAATATCCAATAAGCCTACTACTTTATTATTGTTATCTACAACGACTAACTCATCAACTTTATGTTTTGTAAACAGTTCTTGGGCTTTTATCAGTAATTCATCAACACCGATAGTCAGCGGTTTTTTTAGATCTACACTTTGTTTTACGGCGTGTTTTACCTCTCCTCCTTTTTCTATCAAT
>DRQI01000292.1 GCA_011330545.1 Flavobacteriia bacterium | reverse complement strand
CTCCTAATTTGGCGTGGCCGAACATGTCTTTTTCGGCATTTTGGAATACCATTTCGCCTCCTTTAAACATGGCGCCTTCTGAAACGAGTACTACCGAATATTTACTGGGGTTGTTATCACGGTCTTGGACTAAGAGCTCTGTAAGTTGTTCGATATTAAATTTATGTTCAGGAATCACGCATCTATTGGCTGCTCCTGCCATGGTAGGCAACATTGCTGTGAATCCGGCATACCTGCCAAAGACTTCCATAACCAAAATCCTTTCGTGTGAACCTGCTGATGTTCTCAGGTTATTGGTCATTGATATGGTTCTTGTCACACAGGTGCTGAATCCGATACAGTAATCGGTACCGGGTACGTCATTATCCATTGTTTTGGGTATAGCCACTACTTTTACTCCTTCTTTATACAGCCTAACTCCATAACTTAATGTATCATCGCCTCCAATAGGAATTAAATAATCTACACCCAGCCATTCTAAATTTTTTAAAATTTCGGGGGTCAAATCATTGAACTCTTCATTGTAGGTATCTTTTAAATGTTCAGGCACACTTTCTTTTGGCATGTGGCTCGGCCGTGTTCTCGATGAGTGCAAAAACGTACCACCGGTACGGCCAGCTTTATTAACAATATTGTTTGTTAAAACAATAAAATTATTACTGTTATCGATTTTTTTATCCCTAATCAATTCTGAGATACCTGCCCAACCACGGCGAAGGCCGATTACTTTAAACCCTTCTCTATTCGCCCTGATGGTAATTGCACGGATGGCGGGGTTGAGTCCCGGCACATCGCCACCACCGGTGAGTATTGCAATAATTCCTTTTGTTTTTTTTGTTGTTGCCATAGTATTGATTCTGAAATTAATTTCTTACTTAGTTGCGCTTTGCTAAAAACACCTTTCACAAAAAAGGAGCCTATCTAAATTACTTTGTAGACAGCCTCCTTTTCACATTATTTTTTTACAGCACATTACAAAAAATGAGCTGAAGATTTTACACTTTATAATTTTGAAACCTAGTTCTTAATTACTTTTCTCAAAAGCAATCTGTTTCGTTATACTAAAGTTTTGTGTTATTTATTATTATAAAGAAGCTGAATATTCTAATAAATCGACTATTTTGGTTGCATATCCGTATTCATTATCATACCAAGAAACTACTTTGATAAAGTTATCTGTTAAAGCAATACCGGCTTTGGCATCAAATACTGATGTTCTGGTTTCGCCTACAAAATCTTGTGACACTACCAATTCTTCTGTATAGCCTAAGATTCCTTTTAATTCGCCTTCTGAGGCTTCTTTCATCGCTTTACAAATTTCTTCGTAAGTAGCGCTTTTTTTAATACGTACTGTTAAATCGACTACCGAAACATCCATGGTTGGCACTCTAAATGACATTCCTGTGAGCTTTCCGTTTAACGACGGTATTACTTTACCCACTGCTTTTGCAGCTCCTGTTGAAGAGGGAATGATGTTATGGATGGCTGCCCTACCACCTCTCCAGTCTTTCATGGATGGGCCGTCTACCGTTTTTTGGGTAGCTGTTGTAGCGTGGATAGTGGTCATCAAACCATCTGTTATTTCAAAGTTATCGTGCAGTACTTTTGCCAATGGCGCTAAACAATTAGTGGTACAGGAGGCGTTTGAAAAAATTGTTTCATCGGCTTTTAGCTCTTTGTGATTAACCCCCATAACAAACATTGGGGCATCGGGAGACGGTGCTGAGATAATAACTTTTTTAGCGCCTGCTTTCACGTGCTTTGCAGCCAATTCTTTGGTTTTAAAAATTCCTGTTGCTTCTATGACATATTCTGCGCCTATTTCATCCCATTTTAATTCTTCGGGATTTCTCTCGGCAGAAATTCTCACTTCATTGCCATTGACAACTAATTTACCGTCTTTTACTTGTACATCGCCGTCAAACCTACCATGAACCGAATCAAATTTTAGCATGTACGCTAGATAATCAACATCTAACAGATCATTAATGCCTACCACTTGTACATTTTCTCTTTGTGAAGCAATTCTAAATGCTAATCTTCCTATTCTTCCGAATCCGTTAATACCAATTTTAATCATATTTTATTATTTTAATTTTATGTTGTCAATATTTCTGAAATCCTTAATATTTCTTTATTAATTGAATGGTGTTCTTTGATTGCTTTCTCTAGTTCAACGGTAACCATTTTGTTATTGTTGATACCTACCATGAGGTCTGATTGTCCGTCTAGCAATAATTCTACGGCTTTTACGCCCATTCTACTGGCCAAAACCCTGTCAAAACAACTCGGTGCGCCACCGCGCTGCATGTGCCCCAAAACCGAAACCCTTACTTCATACTGAGGGAGGTTTTCTTCAACATAAGAGGCTAATTCGTATACATTTTTACCTGATTTTTCGCCTTCGGCTACCACCACGATACTCGAGGTTTTTCCTGAGCGGCGGCTTTGTTCTAATGAATTTAACAGCCTGTCGAGCCCTAAATTTTCTTCGGGAATTAAAATTTCTTCGGCACCCGCCCCTAAGCCTGAATTCAATGCGATGAAGCCGGCATCCCTTCCCATTACTTCTACAAAAAACAGGCGGTTGTGTGAGCTTGCGGTATCTCTTATTTTATCGATTACTTCTACGGCGGTATTCAAAGCTGTATCATAGCCAATGGTAAAGTCGGTACCATAGATATCATTATCAATGGTTCCGGGTATGCCTACTACCGGAAAATCAAATTCTTTTTGAAAAATCATACCTCCTGTAAAGGTACCGTCACCACCAATAATAACTAGTGCATCGATTTCATTATCGACTATTTGGTTGTATGCTTTTTTTCTTCCTTCTATGGTCCTAAATTCGTCAGACCGGGCAGATTTTAAAATGGTACCGCCTTTTTGAATTATATGGTGGACACTTCTGGCATCCATTTTAACAAAATCACCTTCTATCAACCCTTGGTATCCTCTATATACGCCGGCGCACTCTATTTTATAAAATGCTGCCGCCCTAATAACGGCACGTAAAGCCGCATTCATACCGGGCGCATCCCCTCCTGAGGTCAATACCGCTATTTTATTTATAAATTTCTTCATCTCTTAAAAATGGTCACTCAAAATTAGTTATAATTATTTTCTTTTTTATGATAAAAATTAAAATTAAACGAAATCGTTATCGTAACATTACGTCTCGTTTTTCTATTGAAATTTTATACTCAATTGAATCCTAATTATGGTATAAGGAATTCCTTCTTAAAACTTTCTTACTGTTAAAAATAATGTAGGTTAGTAATTGTTAGGTAGTTAAGATAGTCGTACTAGTTCAATTCTAATAACAAAGAATTTGTCATTTTTTTATAGAATCGGTTTCTGGGGAAATAAAATTCACCAATTTTTTTTGTTGACGCAGGCTATCTTTTTTTGTTTTGTGTATTGAATCTTTTTTCTTCTTTTTGAATATCCTTTTTTTCAATTCTTTCAGATTGTCAAAATCTACGCTCCACGAAAGCCCAATGCCTTGGGTAG
>DRQI01000291.1 GCA_011330545.1 Flavobacteriia bacterium | reverse complement strand
GGCGATTCTTCGGCAAATTTTTCACATTCGGCAACCCTTGCTTTTACATCTTTTTCAATGGCTTTTATCTCATCTTCGGTAGCGTATTTATGATCCCTGATAATTTTTAACATTTGTGTGATAGGGTCAATTTTTTTATATTCTGCTACTTCCTCTTTAGTTCTATAATGTTGTGCATCACTCATAGAATGCCCTCTGTACCGATAGGTTTTCATTTCTAAGAATGAGGGGCCCTTGCCTTTTCGGGCATGGTCGATAGCTTCTGATACGGCTTCGGCAACTTTGATAGGGTTCATTCCGTCAACAGGCCTACTGGGCATTTCGTAGCCCAATCCTAATTTCCAAATATTTTCGTGGCTGGCAGTACGTTCTACAGAAGTACCCATTGCATAACCATTATTTTCTACGATAAACACTACGGGCAATTTCCATAGCATCGCCATATTAAAAGTTTCGTGTAAAGAGCCTTGGCGTGCTGCACCGTCACCAAAATAGGTTAGGGTAACGGCATCGCGGCCGTGGTATTTATCGCCAAAGGCAATGCCTGCCCCTAGCGGAATTTGCCCGCCTACAATGCCATGGCCTCCATAAAAACGATGTTCTTTAGAGAATATGTGCATTGAACCGCCCATTCCTTTTGAGGTACCGGTAACTTTTCCGAAAAGCTCTGCCATTACTTTTTTGGGGTCAACGCCCATTCCGATAGGTTGTACGTGATTTCGATAAGCGGTAATCATTTTGTCTTTGGTCAAGTCCATTGCGTATAATGAACCCGCCAGTACCGCTTCTTGCCCGTTGTATAAATGTAAAAAACCCCTTACTTTTTGTTGGATATAAACTGCTGCTAATTTGTCTTCAAACTTGCGCCAAAACAGCATATCTTTATACCATTGTAAATAGGTTTCTTTGGTTATTTTTTTCATCCGTTTATATTTTATTCACTTTTTTTGTCATGCCTGCATTACTGACAGGCATATGGAATTTGCTAATCATCATTCCGGTTGTTATCCATTTCGAAAACTATCAAGATAGTATGGCTCATTTCTTTTATAAACACTCATTCTTAAAAATGGGTGACTGCAAAGGTACTGTTTTAAGTTTTTTTACAAAAGTTACTCTTAATTTACGCTTCGATATAGTCTTCAATTGGGTTACAGGAACATACTAAATGCCGGTCGCCATAGGCATCATCTACTCTCCGTACCGGTGGCCAAAATTTATTCTCGCCAACATACGCCAACGGAAATGCCGCTTCTTGCCTCGAATAGCTGAATTTCCATTCGTCTTGGGTAAGCATTTCTTGGGTATGTGGCGCATTTTTTAATACTGAATCTTCGCCGTTGACATAACTGTCAATTTCGTGTTTTATTTGAATTAAAGCATCGCAAAATTTATCGAGTTCTACTTTACTTTCACTTTCGGTAGGTTCTATCATAAGGGTACCGGCTACCGGAAATGAAACGGTAGGGGCGTGAAACCCGAAATCCATCAAGCGTTTGGCAACATCGGTTACTTCGATGCCATTGGCTTTAAACTCCCTAAAATCAACAATCATTTCATGTGCCGCAAAGCCTTTTTCGCCGGTATACAGAATACGATAGTGTTTTTCTAACCGGGCTTTGATATAATTGGCGTTTAAAATGGCATAGATGGTTGATTTTTTGAGTCCTTCTTCGCCTAACATTTTAATATAGCTATACGATATCAAATCGACTAAGGCAGAACCCCAAGGGGCAGCAGAAATGGCAGGGATAGCTTCATTGCCACCGGTACTTACAACAGGATTGGTAGGCAAAAAAGGTGCTAAATGTTCGGCTACACAAATGGGCCCTACGCCGGGGCCACCACCACCATGCGGAATGGCAAATGTTTTATGGAGGTTGAGGTGGCATACGTCTGCACCAATGGTAGCCGGATTTGTCAATCCTACTTGGGCATTCATATTGGCACCATCCATATATACTTGCCCGCCATTGCGATGGATAATTTCTGTAATTTCGGTAATAGCACTTTCAAATACGCCGTGGGTTGACGGATAGGTTACCATTAAGGCAGCGAGGTTTTCTTTGTGTAATTCGGCTTTTTCTTTGAGGTCATTGACATCGATATTACCGTCTTCTGAGGTTTTGGTCACAACAACTTTCATACCTGCCATGACTGCTGATGCCGGATTGGTACCGTGTGCCGAAGCGGGAATTAAACAGATATTACGATGTGCTTCGCCCCTAGAAGCATGATAGGCCCTAATGGTCATCAGTCCGGCATATTCTCCTTGGGCACCTGAGTTGGGCTGTAATGAAGTAGCCGCAAATCCGGTAATAACCGTCAAATCGTCTTCTAAGCCTTTTAACATTTCTTGATAGCCTTGGGCTTGTTCTTTGGGAACAAACGGGTGGATACTGTTCCAACTTGTAGCACTCAATGCCAACATTTCTGTAGCGGCATTTAATTTCATGGTACAGGAACCTAAGGATATCATCGAATCGGTAAGCGAAATATCTTTGCGTTCTAACCTTTTTATATACCGCATCATTTCTGTTTCTGAATGGTATTTTTTAAAAATCTCATGGGTTAGAAATTCTGATTTTCGGATGAGTTCTTTGGGGATACTTTCACAGAGTGAACAGTTATTGATTAGGATAGGGTCTTTGTGTTCGGCTTCAGCCAATACTTTTACGATAGTATTTAAGTCGTTATCGGTAGTGGTTTCATTGAGGGAAATACCGATGGTAGTCTCGTTGATAATTAAGAAATTCAGTTCGTTTCTTTCGGCAATAAATTTCAATTTGGCGGCATTGGCAACCTTGACTTGTAGGGTGTCGAAATAGGTAGAATTCAGTTGTTGTAAGCCTAATTTTTCGATGGTTTCGTTAAGGGTATTTGCCAGCGAGTGAATTCTCTTCGCGGTGTATTTGAGTCCGTTAGCCCCATGATATACGGCATACATTCCGGCCATGACCGCTAATAGTACTTGGGCGGTACAAATATTAGAAGTTGCTTTTTCTCTTTTGATGTGTTGTTCGCGCGTTTGTAGTGCCATCCGTAGTGCGCGGT
>DRQI01000290.1 GCA_011330545.1 Flavobacteriia bacterium | reverse complement strand
TACCATTAGTAATCTATACGGCGAATTTCAAATTCCGGTACAACGCAATGATACCATCCTGATTTCTTCCATACAATTTGAGCATAAAACAATTATTATTACCGATATTATCATTAAAAATAAAAAGTTGTCGGTATATGTATTCCCAAAAATCAATCAGCTGGAAGAAGTGGTTGTCAAAGAATATCAATTGTCAGGTAACTTAAAAACAGATGTGAATACTACTAAAATAGAGCATGTAGCAGATCAATTTACACTCAAACTGCCAAATGCCGGAAGGGTACCTGTTCCTACTATTGACAGCTTAGATATTTCGATAGGATTGATTATGGCCGTAAATCTCGAGGCGCTGTACAGAAGGATTAACGGCGATTTTAAAAAATTGAAAAAATTACAAAAACTGCAAAAAGAAGATGATGTTTTAAAAGCTATAAGAAGTTCTGTTACTGACAAGTACTTTATTGACTCTTTAAAAATACCCAAAGACCATATCGAAAATTTCTTACATTATTTGGTATTTAAAGATATTGTAAAACTATACAGGCAAGGCAAAGAAATAGAAGTTATAGATTTAATTATCAAAGAAAGTACTACTTACAGAAAGTTTAAGAATTTAAAATAAATCACAATCCATCACTTGTAACTATTCAGTTAAAACTTCGAAAGCCTCCAATGGTAAATGCAGTATTGCTCATGGTATAATTGGGGTTCCCAATACCAATTTGCGCATCGTGTATTACACTGATTAACAAACGCGTATTGGATGGGTTATTACTCAATATCCCCAGTGCATTATGCATACTAAAATCGAACAATTGGTCTTTTTCGGTAGTGCCGAAAATACCAAAACCAATACGATGGAAAAATGAAAAATCACCAGTATCAAATTCGTTAAACCAACCTACCGTTGAACTTCTAAACTGTGTGAATTTAAACAGTATATGCTTATCATACTTAGTATTAGGCAATATAAAGTCTTCACTCACCTGCCTTCTGTTCTTCTCATACGAAGCACCTTCAAGCAAGGTATATTGCAACCCACCGTGATAATCGTTACTATTTACTAAGTACAATCCCAATGAAAGGCTAAAGCCAAAACTCCACCCTTTAGAATGGGCATAGTCTTTAAAAGCAATAGTGTGCTTGCCAACAAAAGCACTGATACTGATATACGCGGTTGGTTTTTCTAACATTGACTGGCTGTAACCGGCCAAACCAAAGAGGCAACTCAACAAGAATAGATTATATTTATGTTTCAAAACAAGCTTATTTACAATTCCATTTTCCAAAGATACTTGCAAGCCAGTGTTCTATAGGGCTGCCAATTTTCGGCAATTTCAATCAAGGCGGGTTTTAACAATTTTTTTTCAACATCAACCCCGTATAACGAAACCATACGTTGCTGAATGCCCAAGTCGTCTACCGGAAAAACATTTAACCGATCCATTGGAAACATCAATATCATTTGTACCGTCCATTTGCCCACACCTTTAATGGTTGTTAAATACTTGATAATCTCGTCATCGGTTTTTTTAGTCAAATAATCAAAAGACATCTCATTTTCTAATGCAAACTCAGCTACATTTTTTAAATATTGGGTTTTTGCCCTTGACAAACCTACACTTCTCAAAACCGTATCATCAATGGCAAGCAACTTCTCAGCCTCGGGATATCCGTCAACAAACAAGTCTTCAAAGCGTTTCCATATAATTTCTACTACCTTAACCGATAACTGTTGCGAGACAATAGAATTTAATAACGCCCTGTAAACATCAATATCAAGTGCCGGTTTTATTTCATGCGGAATACTATCAATAGCCGCAAGTAATACCTTGTCTTTTTTATAATGTTGTAGTATCTCTTTATAGGTTTTCATATAGTTGATAGTATAGAAATTATAGTAGTATATTTTATGCGTCCTTACAAAATTTGGAATGTTATTTGCTAATTAACAAATGATTCAAGACTTTTACACCCTTAAAACAATTTATGTATTCAAAACAAAAATACCTTATTTTTCTTTTTATTCCGTTGTTCGCTTTTTCTGTACACAAATATTATATCAGCCTGACAAAAATAGATTTTATAAAAGACAAAAACGAGGTACAGGTTACCATGCGTATTTTTATTGACGACTTACAGGCAACCCTTAATACTGCCTACCATACAAATATAGAATTGGCATTGCCCTATGAATCAAAAGAAATCGATTCGTTAATCAATACCTATCTTCTTAAAAAATTTATACTAACCATAAACGGAAACAAAAAAGAATATACCTATTTAGGAAAAGAATATGAAGATGACGTGGTATACCTTTATTTAGAAGCAGAAAATATTACAAAAATAACAGCTATTAAAGTAAAGAACAGTATGCTGATGGATGAATTTGAAAGCCAAAAAAATATCATCAAGCTCCATATCAATAACACTAAAAGAACCTTCCTTTTAACCAAAAAAAAAGATAACGACCTGTTACAGTTTTAATTACAAATTACTAAATGGTATTTAATTATTTACTATATTCGCGTTAAGGAATTGAAAATTTACACGCGCTAATGAAAAAGTTTACCCTTCTTCTGGTAGTATTACTATGGATACCTTCACATACTTTTGCCCAACATAACGATGAAGAAAAAATAAAATCGCTTGCTTTAAATACGAAAACTACGGATTCTTTCAAAACCACTAAAATTCCTGACACTCAGCAAGAAGAAAGTATACACGCTATCTTACATAAAATAGCAATAGACAAAAGTGCTCAATTGAAAATCAAAAAAGAAAAATCTACAGCACAAAAAGTCCGGCTAAAACAACAAAAGTTACTGTTAAAACAAAAAACTTTTGAAAATAAGAAAGCGATAAAAAAGAAAAACCAATTAAAAAAAGATAGGATACTAACCCATAAAAACGCCTACAAAAGAGAAGCCTATAAAAATAAAGCTGAAAGAGCCCTTGCCTTAAAAACTGTACTGAAACGCTTAAAACAATTACTAAAAATAAAGGCACTAGAAGACAAAAAAGCGATAAAAGATAAAAAATTATTAGAAAAAGCTGAGATACTAGCCACCAAAGAAACATTTAAAAAAAATAAGCTTCAACAAAAACGCAACAAAACACAACTTTTAAAAACCCAACTAAAGCAACAAAAACAATGGGTAAAACGCAAAGCCATAGAAGATAAAAAAGCCTTGAAAGACAAAAAATTATTAGAAAAGGCAGAGCGCATAGCAACCAAAGAAGCCTTTAAAAGAAATGCCCTTCAACTCAAACGAAAAAAAACACTGCTTATACAAGCTGAAATAAAATACAGAAAACAGCTGGTAAGAGAAAACCGTATTGCCGAAAAGAAAGAAAAAAAAGCCGCTATCCTCTACAAAAAAGAACGGCAGATTGCAGCGAAAAAAAGAAATAAAAAAATACCGGTTCAAAAGAAAAAAGCCACTGTTCTTTTTGATGGAGAAGTTAAAAAGAAATATCAATAAGCCTCCTAAAAAAGATGTTATTGGGTTCCTTAAAGATTTGTTAAAGTTTTCTTTGTACAGATAGTTTCTTCCTTAAAATAATTACTTTCGAACATTAAAACAAAACCTACCTATTAATGACAAGAAAGTTACCCTATTTCATGCTTATTTTTCTATGTGCCACACTCTTTACGTATGGACAAGAACAACAAAGCGAGAAAAAAGAAAGAAAACCCGGACATATCAATGTAAGTAAATTTAGGCAGTTAAAACAAGAACTTCCTACTCCCAATTCACAACACACCGCTTCAGGTGCCCCCGGATATGAATACACCCAACAACAGGTTGATTATGTAATGAATATCAGGTTAGATGATAATACACAAAAGCTATACGGTGACGAAGTCATTACCTACCACAACAATTCTAAAGATGCATTAGACTATTTATGGGTACAATTAGACCAAAATGTTAGGGCTCCTGATTCTAAAACACCCGATATTAGGCAAACTAAAATGAGGGGAAATTATAGAGCCCCAAAATCTTTTACCCAAACCCATTTAAAAAAGCCTTTTAACGGCGGGTTTCATTTAGACTATGTAAAAGATAGCAATGACAAACCGTTGTCGTATACTGTTAATAGTACTATGATGCGTGTCAATTTAGACAAGCCCATCGCACCCGGAAGCCAGTTTGTATTTAAAATCAAATGGTGGTACCAAATAAACAACCATGTTACCAATAGGGCACGTTCGGGTTTCGAACATTTTTCTAAAGACGGTAATAATTTATATGTTATCGCACAGTTTTATCCTCGATTAGCAGTGTATAATAACGTAGAAGGATGGCAAAATATGCAGTTTTGGGGACGTAGTGAATTTGCCTTAGAATTTGGTAATTTTACTGTAAATATTACCGTTCCGGCAGACCATATTTTAAACGCTACGGGTAAACTACTCAATGCCAAAGAAGTATTGACCAAAGAACAATACAAACGTCTGCAAACCGCTAAAAAAACATTTGACAAACCCGTTGTAATTGTTACCCAAGCAGAAGCCGAAGCTGCCGAAAAAGGACATGCAAAGAAAACCAAAACTTGGAAATTTTATGCCGAAAATGTACGCGACATTGGTATTGCTACCTCTCGAAAATTTATTTGGGATGCGATGGCTGTCGATATTAACGGCAGGACAGTGATGGCCTACTCCTTATACCCCAAAGAAGGAAATCCGTTGTGGGGCGAACACTCAACCCGTGTGGTGGCCAATACCTTAAAAGTATATTCAAAATATACTTTTGACTATCCCTACCACAAAGCCATTTCGGTACATTCTAAAAATCAAGGTATGGAATATCCACAGATATGTTGGAATTTCGGAAGGCCCAATGAAGACGGTACCTATTCTGATAGGACAAAAAACGGAATGATCGGTGTTATTACACATGAAGTAGGCCATAATTTTTTTCCGATGATTGTCAATTCTGACGAGCGCCAATGGACATGGATGGATGAAGGCCTCAATTCTTTTGTACAAATACAAGCCGAATTAGAATACGAACCGAATTACCACCCTAGAGGATTACCCAAAGATATTGTCAGGTATATGAGTATAGATCAAGATTACCTATCACCCATTATGACGCAAGGAGACCATGTCTATAATTTTGGTGCCAATGCCTACGCAAAACCTGCTGCCGGATTAACCATGCTCAGAAACACCATCATGGGGCCCGAATTGTTTGACTATGCCTTTAGAACCTATGCCAAACGCTGGATGTTTAAACACCCGACACCTGCCGATTTCTTTCGGACTATGGAAGATGCTTCTGCTATGGACTTAGACTGGTTTTGGAGAGGCTGGTTCTACACTACCGATTATAATGATATGGGTATCAAACAAGTAAAAAAGTATTACTTAACAGACCAACCCACAGAAAAGGCAAAAGCCGAAATTGTAAAGTACGGATTAAACTTTGACGAGTATAAGAATAAAGTATTGTATTTTGCTTCTGAAGAAGAAATAGGAGACCCTAGCAAAGCGAAAAAAGCAACCGATTTTACCATTTTAAAAGACTATTTGGAAGGCTTGCCCGAATCAGAGAAAAAAAACCTAAAAAAAGAAGCCCCAAGTTATTTTTATGAAGTTACCTTTGATAAACCGGGCGGATTGGTATTGCCCCTAATTGTTGAACTGACCTATGAAGACGGCAGCAAAGAACGCAAGATGTTTCCCGCTGAAATTTGGAGTAAGCATGACCGTGAAGTAACCAAAGTTTTCTCAGCTTCACAGCAAATTACCAATATCACCATAGACCCTGATTTTGAAACTGCCGATATTGATACCAGCAATAATAGTTGGCCCAAGAAAACCGAAAATAGTCAATTTGATAAATTTAAAAGCAAATTGAAAAATTAGTGTTTTAAGTTTAGAGTTTTAGTTGAAACGCCTTGAGTTGAAAAACTTGAGGCGTTTTTTATTATCGCAACCAAACCGGTTAACTCAAAACTTCCCGTCTGCCAAAACAAAATGCGAAGGAAGGTTAAACCCAGATCCTATTCTGTTCAGAAATCACTGCAAAATAGGCCGTTTCACTGCGTTTTCAAAATTAACCGTAGCGGTGCTACGCTTAATTTAGTAAAACACCCTATTTTATTGCGCTTTCCTAACTCATAACGTAACTCTATTGCATAATCTGGCTTAAAACATAAAGTTCTTTTGAACATCGGAGTAATTTCACAAAGACATAGGGTAATTCGTTTTTATAAAATTGTTTTTGATTAGATGTTGGATAGCAATTTCTTTGGCTGGCGCTTAGATTGAAGGCATAAACTTACAGCGTCATTTCGAGTGATTTTTCAAAGACAAACCCAGTTTGTTTTTGTAAAATTGTATCGAGAATTGGGACATTGTTAGTTAAGAGAGTTCTCGATACGCCGCTCCTAAGTTACAGCACTAACACTACAATAAAATACATAAGCAATTGTTATCGATAAATTTATTGACTAATGCATAAACGGGTTTAAGTAGTACGATTTAAAAAACCAGTCACCTGTTGTTCAATCCGTTGTAAAATATTTGAAGTATCAGATTTTATAAAACGCTCGCCGGTTATCCTTTCATATAATTCAATATAACGTTCAGAAATCTCAGCAGCTTTCGCATCAGTCATCACCGGTAATTGTTGCCCTTCCTTACCCTGAAAATGGTTAGCAATCAACCACTCACGTACAAATTCTTTAGATAATTGTTTTTGGCGCTCGCCACTATTTTGCCGTTCTTGGTATCCATCAGCATAAAAATAACGCGAAGAATCGGGGGTATGAATTTCATCAATTAAAACAATTTCACCGGTTTTGGTCTTGCCAAATTCATACTTTGTATCAACTAATATCAACCCGCGCGAAGCTGCGATTTCAGTTCCGCGTTTAAAAAGGGCTCTGGTATATTTTTCTAAAACAGCATAATCATTTTCAGTGACAATACCTTTGGCAATAATATCCTCACGCGAAATATCTTCGTCGTGGTCTCCCATGGCTGCTTTGGTAGCGGGAGTAATGATGGGTTGTAGAAATTTGTCATTTTCTTTCATGCCTTCGGGCATAGCAACACCACAAAGTTGCCTCTTTCCTGATTTATATTCGCGCCAAGCATGTCCTGACAAATATCCCCTGATAACCATTTCAACTTTAAAAGGCGTACATAAAGAACCTATGGTAACATTCGGGTCAGGTGTTGCCAACATCCAATTGGGTACAATATCAGCAGTAGCTTCCATCATTTGGGTAGCAATCTGATTTAAAATTTGTCCTTTATACGGAATTTGCTTGGGCAATACCACATCAAAAGCCGATAACCTGTCAGTGGCTATCATTACCAATAACGTATCGCCTATGGTATATACTTCCCTCACCTTTCCCCTGTACACAGCTTGCTGATTCGGAAAGTTAAAATGGGTTTCATTAATTGTATTCATAAAATAAGTCAATTTCTCTTTATGCATATTCGTCATCAGTCGTCAAACCCAACAAAACTACTCCGTTTCAATACTTTTAAAAGCCGATATAATCTTTTTAACGAGTTTGTTGCGCATCACATCTTTATCGTCTAAATAAATCATCTCAATACCGCGAATGTCTTTTAATGCCAGTAAGGCTTCTTTTAAGCCTGATACTTGTTTTCTTGGTAAATCTATTTGTCCCGGATCGCCGGTAATGATAAATTTAGCGTTCTTGCCCATTCGTGTTAAGAACATTTTCATCTGGCCATGCGTGGTATTTTGGGCTTCGTCTAAAATCACAAAAGCACTGTCTAAAGTTCTTCCGCGCATAAATGCCAATGGTGCAATTTGTATGATATTACTTTCGATATAAGATTCTAATTTTTCATGTGGAATCATATCGCGTAACGCATCGTACAAGGGTTGCATATAAGGATCGAGTTTTTCTTTTAAATCACCCGGCAAAAACCCTAAATTTTCACCTGATTCAACCGCCGGCCGTGTTAAGATAATACGCCGTACTTCTTTATTTTTTAAAGCTCTCACTGCTAATGCTACCGCCGTATACGTCTTGCCTGTACCGGCAGGGCCCACAGCAAAAAGCATGTCGCTAGTACGAATAGCAATAACCATTTTACGTTGGTTGTCAGTCTGGGCTTTTATCAATCGGCCGTTCACGCCGTGCACCAATACCTCATCGGCTTTTTGAGGCCTTTTATCTTCATCGGCATTAGCCGTCAATAAACGCTCTATGCTATTCTCATCCAATTTATTATACCGGTTAAAATAATTGACCAACATTTGTAAGCGCTTTTCAAATTCGTCTAACAATTCTTGCTCACCATAAATTCTAATCTTATTACCTCGGGCAACAACTTTAATTTTAGGAAAGTATCTTTTAAGTTGTTCTATATTACTATTATGAGTACCAAAAAAATCTTTGGGGTTTATCTCGGTTAGTTCAATAATTCTTTCGTTCAAATGAAATAAGTTTTATGTTTTACTATCTTTAATTAATCAATATTAAGGTTCGTTACTAACTACCTCTTACTAAGTTATCTATTCGGTACAAAAATACCACTAAATATTTGCCCGGCATACAGCCGCCCTATTAATTTTTTTTATGAGTTTTTTATGCCCTTTTCAAAAGTTAATTACAGCTATTGGCACTTAAAATAATCATTACCCTCAGTGTCTTCACACTTATTTTAGCCATGTCGGTTTCATTTTAATTTAATCTACACAAAAACGAAAAAAAATATGTAGGTTTGTATACAAATTTAGAGAATTAATCTCTATTATTTTCAATAAGTAATGAACAAATGTCTTTAATAACTTTAACAACTGATTTTGGTATCAAAGACCATTTTGTTGGCGCTGTTAAAGGAGCTATTTACGCTGAGTTAAACGATGCTCGAATTGTTGACATCTCGCATCATATTTCTCCTTTTCACATTACCGAAACCGCATATATTTTAAAAAATGCCTATCAAAATTTTCCGAAAGGAAGCATTCATATCATCGGTGTAGATTCTGAACTCAGTATCGAAAACAAGCACATTGCCCTTTTATTAGACGGCCATTATTTTATATGTCCCGATAACGGAATTATTTCGATGATTGCTTCAGAAATTAGGCCCGAAAAAATAGTAGAAATTACCATCCATAATAATATCATCACTAGTTTTAATGTCTTAGATGTATTTGTAAAAGTGGCTTGCCATATTGCCCGCGGCGGTACTTTAGAAGTAATTGGCAAAAAAATTGAAGGCTACAAACAGCTCAAAGAAGTACACCCTTTTATCAATGACGAAAGAAATCAAATTATAGGCAGCGTTATTTATATTGACAATTATGGAAATATCATCAGTAATATCTCTAAAAAATTATTCAATGACATAGGCAAAGGCCGCTCTTTTGAAGTCATCGCCAGAAATTATATTTTTGACAAAATTTTACAGAAATACAACGAAATTGTCAATTATGACATTCCGATTGAAAACCGGCAAGACGATGGTAAAAAATTAGCCATTTTTAATTCGGCAAATTATTTAGAAATTGCCATTTATAAAAGTAATTTAAAAACCGTTGGCGGTGCCTCTACCCTATTGGGATTAAATTATAGAGATACCATAACCGTTAGATTTAAATAATTATGTTTGTGAGAATTGTAAAAATGAGTTTTAAAACCGATAAAATAGATGATTTTTTAACCAATTTTAATACCCATAAAGAAAAAATAAGAAAGAGTAAAGGTTGTCATTTGTTAGAACTGTATCGTGACAAAAACCACCCCAATATATTTTTCACCTATAGCTATTGGGAAACCGAACAAAACCTTGAAGAGTATAGAAATTCTAACTTGTTTAAAAGCGTTTGGGCAACTACAAAAGTGCTATTTAACGGTAAGCCTGAGGCTTGGAGTGTTGATAAGGTGGTTCGGGTATAATGAGTGAATGATTGAAGGAGAGAATGATTGAAGGAGGGAATGGGTGAATGGGTGAATGGGTGAATGGGTGAATTTATAATGAAACAAAAAACGAAAAACAAAAAACCATAATAATGCTAGCGATATTAAAAAAAGAACTCAATGCATTTTTTGCCTCGCCCATAGGCTATTTGGTAATTGCC
>DRQI01000289.1 GCA_011330545.1 Flavobacteriia bacterium | reverse complement strand
GAAAATTCACTCGTTTCTGTCCGTTATTTTAATACAAACAATCAATTAATTGAAGAATTGACAGGTGAAAATAGAATAAAATACATATATGATGCCAATGGCAAACTAATACAAAAGAATTACTGTAGGTTTCAAAATTGTAATACGTCTTATCGCCAAGTATTGGTATATGATGAATATGACAACTACATAGGTTCCTATTTTAAGCGTGATACAATAACCGACAGCGATTCAATAGCATTTGATACCGTTAAATTTTACAATAATCAACAGCATTTGGTTAGGGAATTAATTCAAACGGGTACCAATGTAAGTGGTAAAAAGTACGAGCGTTGGAAAGAGTATGCATATCAAAATGATACCATACGCCATGAAATAGAATTGATAAATAAAGATACCGTTTGGTTCGGTAGTTATCACTATGACAATCATGGAAATTTAATTGAAATACACAAAGCGAGAGATACACTCTTTGAAACAATTGAATATACTTATAATCAATTAAATCAATTGGTAAAAAAAAGAATTACGGGTAATACATATCCCATAGATAGCTACACGGCATTTACAGTTGGTAAAAATAGTGTTGTGTATAAATATGATACAAAAGGGCGATTACAATTAGAGATTACTTACAACCATAAGGGAGAAATATACAAGCAATTTCTGTATAGATATCGATCGAAAAATCAATAATTTTATTGTAATTTATACTATATATTGGTAGTAGTATATCTATCAAATGAATTTCCAATGGCGGTTTGCTAAAAAAGATTACTTTTAATATGTATAAAATCCCTAAAAGCAGTTATTAAAAAATTTAATTCAACATGAAAAAAATAATTGTACTACTAGTATTCATTAGTATAAACAATAGTACTATTTTTAGCCAAGAGATAAAAATGGGTATACGAGACTCGTTATTTTCTGAAGTATTACAAGAAAATCGCCCTATCTCTATTTATTTTCCACCTTCTTATGAAGCCAATAAACATCAAAAATTCCCTGTACTTTATATACTTGACGGAGATTATAACTTTCGATACGTAACCGGTTTAATTGAATTGCAATCAAGTATCAGTGAAAATATTCCTGAAATGATAGTAGTTGGTATTTCAGGAAAAGGAACAACTACTTACAGAAAGAATTGTAAGCCGGCTATCGAAGGAATAGAAGAGAGTGGAAATGCTGATGAAGTGATACAATTTATAAAAGATGAATTGATTCCTTTTATAGAAAAAAAGTATAAGGCAAGCAACTATAATATGTTGGCAGGACATTCGGTAGGGGGGCTTTTTGTTATAAATGCCGTATTGAAAAATCCCAAATTATTTGCCAATTATATTGCGATAAGCCCGGCACTTTGGTGGGAAAATAACAGTATTAATACAATTGCTTTTGAAAAAATAAATTCCGATTTTAAGACAAATGCCTATCTTTCTTTAGCTAATGAAAAAGGAATGGGGGTTGATAGCTTTTTAATCATTGTTACCAAAAGTATTTTAAAGAATAATATTGTTATTTTCGGAATTAGTATTGCAGCGTTGATAATTGCGATTTTTTGGTTTTCAAAAACTCAAAAAAAGTGGCGGCCGGTGCTGTTAGTTACCATGGCCATAGCACTTTCATCCTATTTATATTTCTTATATATCCCCGGTGATAACAACTTTAAATTTAGAAAATTTCCAAAAGAAAACCACAATTCGGTAGGAGTGCCAACCTATACTTGGGCTTTGAAAGATATTTTTAAAGATTGGAGGGTAGAAAAACAGTATTTCAAATCAACCGACGAACTGGTACAACAGTATGATAAAACCATAGCAACTTATGGAAATGCCTTCAACATGCCTAAAGGCACTCTTGCAAATACAGTGTTGTATATTTTAAAAGATAATACTGCAGAATTAAATAAAATGCAAGTAAAAATAAAAGAACTTTATCCCAATTCATTGGCCTATTTTAACACCCTGTTAGCTACAAATTTGATAGGTAAAAAAGAATTTGACGCTGCTGAAAAACTACTGTTAGAAACCTTGGCATACCGGCCAACATCGTATGAAGCATATCAGAAATTAGCAGAGCTTAAAAAAGAACAACAGGCGTTGGCTCAAGGAGATTCATTAATTACCAATGCTATTGAGTTAGCAAAAAAAGAACACGTTAGGCAATGGCAATTGAATGAATTGTTAGAAACTAAAGAACTAATGTATCGTAAATAGCACTAATGCTAACTTTCTAGCGTTTTAATCCTCCTTCGCATTCCGCTTCGACGGACGAAAAGATGTGGTTTAATTCCCCAACCCTTGGGTCGGAATTTATGATGTTTGCATAGCAAACTCCGTGTAATATTTTGTATGCTTGCATCGAGGTAGTTTATTCGCCAAAAGGGTTAGAAAATCTGTAATCAATTCAACGCTATAAAGCTAAAACTGCTGCTGGCTCAATAAAGCCGTCACCTTTTGCTTAAAATTGCTAATAGAATATTTTACAAACTCATAATCTTTAGGATAGGGCACCGCTTTAGATTGTAATGCCTTATAGTATTTTT